>JBGUNV010000084.1:0-4022 GCA_045117595.1 Lachnospiraceae bacterium | reverse complement strand
TCTTTTTGACAACTTTTCCAAGGATCATCAAAATCGTTATTATTTTCACAAAAGTTGTCAAAAAGTACCGTCCCCTCTGACACCCCTGACAATCTTATCATCTGCTCGAGGTCATTAACTTTCTCGAGCATTACCGGATCATCTGCATAGTATGATCTGAAAGCCTCGATGTAATTACCTGTATCGGGACATAGAGCCTCTCTTGACAATCCCCTGGGAGGATTGTTCATGATCAGGAAATAATCCGCACGACTTGCGGTATTATCATGAGCTCTCATATATGCTTCCCGTATCATCCTGCTCCTCGATATACCGGCGGATCCTGCCTCAGATCTGAGTCTGTATCCGCGCTCTTCGGCCATTTTTACAAATACCGTTGCACAGTGTTCACTTCTGTACAGCACGGCTATATCTTCCTGTTTATATCCGTACTCATCTGTCAGGATACTTATCATGTCGCAGACATACGCTGCCTGGACCATAGTATTCTCTGCATTTATCAACTCAACCGTACCGCCCTTTTTTGACGGCAGGTGGCGCTGCACAGGTCTGTTAAGCCTGTCGATATTATGTCTGATAAGAGTATCCGCAGCACCGATAACATTGGCACAGCATCTGTAATTCATCGTAAGTGTAACCTGCCTGCAACCGACATACTGGTGCAGGAATTTTTTCATAAGCTGAGGTTTTGATCCCCTGAAAGCATAGATTGACTGGTCATCATCCCCTACCGCAAATACATTCATACTGTCCCCCGCAAGGAGCCGCAACACTTCATACTGAAGATCATTTATATCCTGAAACTCATCGACAAGGAAATATCTGAACTTCTTCTGCCATTTTCGCAGAACCATTTCATGTTTTTTAAGAAGTCTGTGGCAAAGCAGTATCATATCGTCAAAATCAAGAACGCCGTTCTCTTTGCATAATCTGTCATATTCGGACAACAACATTTCAAATTCTTTAAGCTCGTCTTCAGTCATAATCTTCGCGGAATCATTTCGCCTAAACATATCCGTACCGAAATTCTTATATGCACCTATCATCCCGATGATATGCCCGATGTTTTCATCCTTTGTGAACAGTTCGGATGACAGGGCGCATTTCTCTGCCGAAAGTGCTATGAACTTTCGCTGTTCTTCTTCAGTTATAAGTCTGTTAAGATTGGGATTATGTTCGCGAAGAATGTGGTAGAATACCGCATGAAATGTCCCGAATGTTACGGGATATGATCTTTCTTCGACGCGTCTTTCAAATCTTGCCTGCATCTGGCGGGCGGCCTTTTTCGAGAATGTAATGACGAGGATATTTTCAGGTGGTATATGACCATCCTCGATCATTATCCGGATCCTTTCGACAAGAAGATGTGTCTTGCCGCTGCCGGGGCCTGCCAGAACAAGCATCGGGCCATCCATATGGTGGGCGGCCCGGTACTGTTCTTTATTCAGTTTCATTAATGCTTTGTATTCTCCTTCCTGCTTCCCGGCTTCTGTCACTGAACAGAAGGCTGCTGGAATAATACGGGCTCCAGATCGCTCTCAATCGTATAGATTTTACTGCCTTTAGCCGATTCTACGTAATAATGCCAGCCTCTGAAATACTTCTTTCCCGTAACCGTTCCGACACCAAAATCCGGATTTGCCTTTGAAATGACTACATCGCCTTCATTAAATTTCGATCCGCCAAGAGTTCTGCCACCGAATGCTCCACCGTTTACAATAATCAGTTCTTCTTCCCTTACATTTGTCATGATCTTCACCCTCCTTTAAATCCATCGATCTGATCTTCCAGGTTTTCGACCGGCTGATGGTAACTTTTGTTTTTTGTTAGCTAAATACTACCATGACAACCGTCACTCAATCGTCACAGATCTCATTGATTTTGATATTATTTAACTGCTAAGGGGAGAGCAGAAGCACCATGTAGGATTTCGGATGTTCAGTTCTTGCTCCACGATGTGAGCTTTTCCTGCGGGATATATTTCAGCAGTGCCTCTTCAAGTCTGCTTCCGGATATCGGTTTGACCAGGAATCCGTCAAATCCGGCGTTTTTGTACATTTCCTGGAATTCACTCCCGGCATTGGCCGTAAGTATGATAACAGGAACGTCCTTACATTTACCGCCCGTCTGTGAACGAATATGATCCAAACATTCGATACCGTCCATCCCGGGCATAAAGTGGTCCATAAGAATAATATCGTATCTGTTTTGAGCTGTCAGCTCCAGCGCCTCGGCTCCGTTCGTTGCCGTGTCAATCTTCATTTTCGTATCCCTGAGCAGTTTTGTCTCGACGGCCAGGTTCATCTTGACATCATCAACGATCAGAACAGCCGCATCCGGTGCAGTGAACATACATCTGTATGTATTCTTATATCCCGTATATCCGGTAATGCTGACCTTTCCTATCCTGCGCGGATCGGCTATCTTCTGCGGGATTCTTACCGTGAACGTCGATCCTTCTCCGTATACACTGTCTACGGTTATCTCTCCGTCCATCAGTTCAACAAGCTGTTTGACGATAGAAAGGCCCAGACCGGTTCCTTCTATTCTCCGGTTCTTTTCCAGATCCTCACGCCGAAAAGCATCAAAAAGCGTCGGAAGCACTTCCGGTTTGATGCCCATGCCGGTATCACTCACTTTGATGATAAGCATCACACGATCGTCTCCGGTTTTTTCCATCTCCCACTTCAGAAGGATAGATCCTGACTCGGTATATTTGACGGAATTGCTGAGCAGATTGATTATTATCTGCCTTATCCTTATCTCATCTCCCGTTAACAGATACGGGATATCAGGATCTATATCAACTTCAAGCTTCAGCCCTTTCTCAGTCGCCATGTGCCATATCATGTTCACGACTTCAATTATCATATCCTTTACCTTGTAATCCACCGGAACTATATCCATTTTTCCGGCTTCGATCTTGGTAATATCAAGAATATCGTTTATAAGCGAAAGCAACAGTTTTCCGGCACCCTGAATGATCCCGGCATCGTTTTTTATCTCTTCTGAAGCATCCGACTGTCTGAGAATTACTTCATTCAGTCCCAGTATTGAATTGATCGGGGTGCGGAGTTCATGACTCATACTTGAAAAGAAGCGTTTCTGAGAGCTGTTAAGTTCTTCTATCTCCTTTTTCTGGCTTCTGACGCGTTCATTTTCGTTGCGGAACAGACGGGACTGATAGTTTATCAGCATTGTCATGACAATAACTACTATCAACAAGGTGAAAAAAGAATCAATATATGCTTCACTGCGGGTAAATTCAGTCACAAGATCAGGGCGCATATATCCTATTATCCAGCAGACAACAGCCACAATAAGATTGGCTCCGAGAAAGATCTTCTGGGATTTACCCGTAAGTGTCATGATTATATAAAGCGATGTGAAACCAAACCAGAGCGGAGTCCCTCCGGCCGCTCCTCCGCTTGTAAAAAACGCCACCGGCAAAAAAATAAAGATCAGAAAGGCCGCAATTATTATCATAACCGGTTTGATACGGTTACGATATACGGCAATATAAAACAGAAACGAAAACAGAGTAAATTCAACAAAAAGGGACAGATTAGCCGCAAATGACTGGCCAAGGATAATCCCGGATATAAGCGCCAGAAAAAGTCCTATCAGCGCAATGGCTGATAACAGTATAAATGACTTGCTCTGCAGATCCAGGTTAGGATCATTTAAAAGGCTTCTGATCTTTTTGATCATCTAATCTCCTGTTTCAGCCAGGGTTTTTAAGCTTTTCAATGGCAGTTTCTATACGCCGGCACGACTCTTCACGGCCCAGAACCTCCATAAGTTCCGTAGCGCCTCCCGGCGTCATCTGTTTACCGGACAGTGCCGTCCTAATCGGCCACATGACAAAACCGGTCTTGTATTCTTTCTGCGCAGCATATTCGGACAATACGGCAAACAGGTTATCGTTTGAATAATCGTCGCATTTTTGCAGTATAGGAAGAACAGCCTCAAGCAGTGCAAGAGATGAAGCAGCATCGGTCTTCATTTTCTTGTGCGTGTAC
>JBGUNV010000083.1:0-19486 GCA_045117595.1 Lachnospiraceae bacterium | reverse complement strand
TAGTCCCTCATGTTTGATACGAAGACGCAAAAAAGAATACCGGCAAAGATGCTGTTCCTGATAAGTGCACTTATCGGGGCATTATGTTTTGCGGGCATTTACGGCGTCAGGATACTTGATTTCGGAAACACAGGATGGCTGTTTGATAACGACCATGATCTTCGCCAGCATTATATCGGATGGTGTGCGTACCGCAGTACGCCATGGACTTTTCCGTTCGGGCTTACGGATAAGTTATCCTATCCGAACAGCATGTCTGTTGTCTATACAGATTCCATACCGATATTTGCCGTTCTCTTTAAACTGTTATCGCCCATCCTGCCGGTGAAATTCCAGTATTTCGGGTTGTTCGGGATAATGTCATTCATGCTCATGGGCGGTTTTGCTTCGGTACTTTTGCGGAGATTCATTGACAGTGATATCATCTGCATACTCGGTTCCGTGTTTTACGTTATCAGCGCGCCCGTGATACAGAGGATGTATTACCATACTGCTCTTGGAGCACAATGGGTCGTAATAGCGGCATTTGTGCTGTGGGTATATAACGATCTGATAGCATCAGACCGACTCCGGTTCATATACTGGGGGATATTGGGATTTGTGTGTGTAGGTGTTCATTCGTATTTTCTGCCGATGGCCGGAATGGTGTTGGCAGCATTGTTTTTCACACAGATGTTCAGAGGTGTAAAACCGTTTGTTCCCATTATGGAAATGGCATCATTTTGCTCGGCAGGTCTTTTGAATCTTTATATCCTCGGTGCATTTTACGGCGTTACATCCGCATCCGGATACGGACTCGGAACGTTTGTGAGCAATCTCAACACATTCATCAATCCGTGGGAGATAGGCGGATTGCTCCCCGAGCTTCCTCTGCAGAACTATTTCCAGTATGAGGGGATGGCCTATCTGGGTGCCGGAATAATGCTCATGTTTCTGGTCGTGGCGGCGGGTATTGTGATAAGGCGTATCAGATCCGTACCGGAAGAGGCGTTTCACAATGAGAAGATCTACGGGAAAGTGACGATCGGACTGTTTGCCGTGTCATTCATATCCGCAGTTGTTCCGAATATCACATTTAATGATATATCGATAATATGGATCCCGTACCCGTCTTTCGTCGAAAGAGCACTGGCAGTATTCCGTTCCAACGGAAGGCTTATATGGCCTGCCATGTACATACTGATAACGGCGGCCATAAGCTTTACGGCATATACGTTCAGGCGTTACCGGTATGTTGCGGTGCTTGTTACGGTTGCGGCGCTGCTGCTCCAGATAGCCGACATGACCCAGGCTTTTGCCCAAAGGCACGATCTGTATACATCCTACCATTCGGACGAGACGTTATGGGATGATCCGGAGATGTCGGATTTTGCCGATGGGGAGAGGGAATTCATATTCCTGTACAACGACAATGACATTACGATGCCGACTGCATATTACGGGTATCTGCATGATATGAGGCAGAATAATTATTATTTTGCGAGAGATATAGATGATAAGGTAAATGAATGGATCGGACTGTACTTTTCTGAGGTCGAGGGAGGAAACCTGCGCGAAGGAGCGATATATGTCCAGAAGGAAGAAGCCTATTACGAGGATCCGGAGCTTTATGACAATCTGGATGCCGATATGATCGAAGGGTCGGGACACATTTTCTTCAAGGCAAAAAAGTGAAATAAAAAAGGACCACGGAAACCGCGGTCCTGTAAGTGTCGGTTCATCAGATGATGTACTTCTGAAGGACGCCCATAACGTCAGTAGCATCACCGTCTGTGTGGATGTTCAGATCGATAGGCTTGGAAAGATCAAGGCTGAAGATACCCATGATCGACTTGGCATCGATAACATATCTGCCTGATACGAGATCGAAATCATAGTCAAACTTGGTTACATCGCTTACGAAATCCTTAACCTTATCGATTGAGTTTAATGAAATCTGTACTGTCTTCATGAAAATTCCTCCTTTTCATTAATTATTTATCATTCTCTTCGTTTACGAGTACAATATAAATCCGGCAGAGAATATTGTCAATTCTTAAAAAACACCAAAAATACGGAGTTTCCTTATGAAAAAGGTAGCATTTCACAACCTCGGTTGTAAAGTCAATTCTTACGAGTTGGATGGAATTTTGCAAATGTTCCAAAAACGAGGCTATATAATTGTTGATTTTGCACAAAAAGCAGACATATATATCATAAACACATGTACCGTGACCAATATTGCAGACCGGAAAAGCCGCCAGATGTTAAGCCGTGCAAAAACCCGAAATCCGGAAGCCGTGGTCGTTGCGGTAGGCTGTTACGTACAGAGCGATCCTGCAGCTGTCGTTGAGAATGAATCGGTGGATATCGCGGTCGGGAATGATCATAAGTCCGAGATAGTGGATATCGTTGAAGAGTATATGGGATTTTCGGGAACCGATGCTAAAACCCTCGGGGGCAGGACGATAAGCGATCCGAAACATAACAGAGTATATGAGAACACTCCCATATCCGGAACCGTCGGACATACCCGTGCATTTATGAAGATACAGGACGGATGCGATCAGTTCTGCAGTTACTGCGCCATACCGCTGGTCCGCGGAAGGACCAGGAGCAGGAGCATTGATGATATCGTTGCAGAAGCTGAGCGTTTGGCGAAAAACGGTTACAGGGAGATAGTACTGACGGGTATCCATTTGAGTTCATATTCTCTGGATGGGGCTTATAACAGGACGGTCGGAGAAGATTTTGTAAATACCGGTCTCATTGATGCGATTCGTATGACAGCCGCCGTACCGGGCATCGAGAGGATAAGGCTCGGATCACTTGAAGTCAGGATCATGACAGAGGAGTTTGTCCGTACTCTTGCCGGGATAGACAAGCTCTGCCCTCATTTTCATCTGTCGCTGCAAAGCGGGAGCAACAGTGTTCTGAGCAGAATGAACAGACACTATACGACCGGGGAATATATGGAAAAAGTCGATCTGATCAGGAACTGTTTTGAACATCCCGCGATCACTACAGATGTGATAGTCGGATTTCCGCAGGAAAGTGACCGTGAATTTGAGGAGACCAGAACGTTTCTCCGGGAACTGGACCTGTATGAATGCCATGTATTCAAATATTCAAGGAGGTCGGGTACAGTTGCGGATCGTATGGAAGGCCAGATAGCCGATGCAGTCAAATCGGAAAGATCGGCCGTGCTTATACGGGAATCGGAAGACAGGAAGCGCAGATTCATGTCATATTATGTCGGACGGACGGTCAAAGTGCTCACTGAAGATACCGAAATGATCGACGGACACAGGTGCACTGTCGGGTATACGCCGGAATATGTGAAGGTTTCAATGCCGGTAACAGACAGCGGCAGGATCATGGAAATCTTGTGTTTTGAGGTAGGATGCGATACAATAAACGGTAGGCTTGTTTAGATATGTAGCCGCAGCCCGGTTGCGGGGGGCAGTTTCGTAAGAGCCGGGGTTTACAGGAAGAGAGGATGGCAGATGCAGAATTTAGGAAATACTCAGTTTTTCAATGTTCAGACGGAGCCGGAAACGGGCGTTAAGGTTGTGTTGGAGACGGTTTATGATGCATTGACCGAAAAAGGGTATAATCCCGTAAATCAGATCGTCGGATATATAATGTCAGGAGATCCCACATACATAACCAGCCATAACGGTGCCAGAAGCATGATCATGAAGGTTGAGAGAGATGAGCTCGTAGACGAACTCCTCACATCATATATCAAGAGTAACGGATGGCGCTGACATGAGGATAATGGGCCTCGATCTCGGGAGCAAGACCGTAGGAGTCGCGATCAGCGACCCGCTTCTTATGACCGCTCAGGGTGTCGAGATCATCAGGAGAGAATCCGAGAACAAGCTCAGGAAGACTTATGCAAGGATCGAGGAGCTCATCGCACAATACGGTGATGTTGAAAGGATCGTACTGGGTTATCCCAAGAATATGAACAACACCGTGGGAGAGCGTGCGCAAAAAAGCGAGCAGTTCAAGGAAGCGCTTGAGCGAAGATGTAAACTTCCGGTCGTATTATGGGACGAGAGGCTTACGACCGTTGCGGCAAATGCCTCGATGATGGAGTCCGGGATCAGGAGAGAAGACCGTCATAAATATGTTGATGAGATCGCGGCCATGCTGATACTTCAGGGCTACCTTGAGTATATCAGAAATCGCAGAGATGACGGGGCTTGTTAGGAGAATATGGAAAAAATCAGGTTTAATACCGATGACGGTGTCGAAGAATTTTATGTTATAGATGAGACCCGTATCAGTAATAGGAATTACATACTTGTTTCGGACTCGTTAGAGGACGAAGCTGAGGCGATGATCTTCAAAGATGTGTCGGCCGAGAACGAATCCGAGGCTGTATATGTACCGGTTGAGGATGAGGTCGAGCTTGATGCCGTTGCATCGGTATTCGCCGAAAGTCTGGGGGATATAGATATTGAATAACCGAAAACTGCGCATCATACCGCTGGGGGGACTTGACCAGATCGGTATGAACATTACTGCGTTTGAATATGATGATGATATTATAGTGGTCGATTGCGGACTGGCGTTCCCGGAGGATGACATGCTCGGAATCGACCTTGTGATTCCCGACACATCATATCTCGAGGATAATGTTGATAACATAAGGGCTCTTGTGATCACTCACGGACATGAGGATCATATAGGTGCCCTTCCTTATGTTTTACAGAAGTTTACGGCCCCGTTATATGCCACGAAGCTTACGATGGCACTTATTGAGGGGAAGCTGTCGGAACACGGGATACTTGAAAATGTTGAGCGGAATGTTGTCTCGTTCGGTGATGTTGTAAAGGCCGGTTCGTTTTCGGTCGAATTCATCAAGACGAACCACAGCATAACGGATGCATGTGCGCTTGCCATAACATCGCCTGTGGGAACGATAGTTCATACCGGAGATTTTAAGGTCGATTATACCCCTGTGTTCGGAGATCCGATAGATCTTGCCAGATTTGCGGAGCTTGGAAAAAAGGGCGTGCTGGCGCTGATGTGTGATTCCACAAATGCCGAACGTCCCGGATTCACCAATTCCGAGAGGACGGTTGGACAGACGCTTGATTCGATCTTCTCGGAACATGCATCATCAAGGATAATAGTTGCGACATTTTCATCAAATGTCGACAGGGTGCAGCAGATAATAAATGCCGCTGAACGGTATCACAGAAAAGTGATCCTTGAAGGACGCAGCATGATCAATATCATCAGGACCGCCATAGATATAGGGTATGTCAGGATATCCGACGGGATATTGACGGATATATCCCTTATCAACAATTATCCCGATGAGCAGACGGTCATAATAACGACAGGGAGTCAGGGCGAGTCCATGGCGGCTTTGTCAAGGATCGCAGCGAACATGCACAAGACGGTTTCGATCAAACCGGGCGATGTTGTAGTGTTCTCATCGAACCCCATTCCGGGTAATGAAAAGGCTGTTTTCAAGGTTATCAACGAACTGAGCCTTAAGGGGGCTGAGGTCATATTCCAGGATGCGCATGTGAGCGGACACGCCTGTCAGGAGGAGATCAAGCTCATATATACACTTATCAGACCGAAGTTTGCCATACCGGTACATGGGGAACACAGGCATCTGATGGCTCAAAGAAGCGTTGCGATAGATATCGGGATCCCCAAGGAAAACATAATGATCCTGTCAAACGGGCAGGTGCTGGAACTGGATGAGAACAGTGGGAGCGTTGTCGGAGAAGTCGCGAGCGGTGCCGTGTTTGTTGACGGGCTCGGAGTAGGTGATGTTGGTAATGTGGTCCTCAGGGACAGACAGCGTCTGGCGGATGATGGGATAGTCATCGTATGCATGACTCTTGAACCGGGTACCAATAATGTTGTCGCAGGACCACTTGTGATGTCCAGGGGATTTGTGTACATCAAGGAATCCGATGAGTTTATGGAGGAAGCAACGGATGTTGTTTTGTCGGCACTTGATAAGATAATGGACAGGAACATCACGAGCAGGAACAAGATAAAGGATATCATAAAGGATGCATTATCCGGGTTTATATGGAAACGGATAAAGAGAAATCCGATGATCCTTCCTATAGTGCTGGAACTGGAAGATGAGGTATCAGGATGCTTAACGACCAACTGAACAAGATGACCGCAGCTATTACAGCTGCCATAAGGGAGACTCCGGAATTTACGGACTTTGAGAAGCAGAAAAAGCTTGCCCGCTCCAATCCCGAGACCAGAAACCTGGTTGAACTGGCCAGGAATATCCAGGGCAGATTTCTCGAGATTCCCGAAGACCAGAGAAACGGAGACTATGCCGAATCATTGCAGAACGAATATGAGGAGATCACGGAGAATACTGCAGTCTATGATTACTTAAGATCCGAAGCCGTATTTATGACGATGCTTCAGGAGGTGCTCGGAAGTATCATAGAAAGTGTTGATATAGAGATTTAAGAGGATGAGAGAATGAACATCAAAAGCATTGCTTTGATATTTATGAGTTTTATAGTCAGGGCATCGATACTTGCGATCGCGATCCTGGTTGTTTTCAAGACGGGACAGAAGGCATATGACTTCGGATTCAGGATATTTACCGAGGAGGCTATGAGCCCTGAGCCGGGGCGTGACGTAGCGGTCACGATAGTACAGGGTGACTCGACTACCGATGTTGGCAAGATGCTTGAGGAAAAAGGTCTTATCAGGGATTATAAACTGTTTGTGGTGCAGAAGAAGTGCTCGGTTTATGATGATGACATCAAGCCCGGATTCTATACGCTTAATACATCCATGACGGCGGATGATATGTTTGCCGTGATCGCCGGCAGGAAGGATGCCGAAGGCGAGGAAGATGAGGAAGCCATGGAAGATGAGGGTGGAATAGATATGTCCATCGAAGGCGATATCCCTGTCGAGGGAGAATCCGCACTTGATAAAGCCTCCGGTGAGTGGGAAGGTACCGAGAATGCCGATGAAGAGGTGCATGATCCTTATGAGGAAGGCGGAGAAGAAGCACAGGCGCAGGAAGGTGACGGCGGTGGCGAATGATAACCGATGAGCGGTGTGAAGTATTCATTGAATCGTTTAGCCGGAAGAAGACCCCGTTTCTTGAAGAACTGGAGAAGACTGCCGGAGCTGACGGTATACCGATAATCCGGCCGCAGGCGCAGAATCTGCTGAGATATGTTCTGGCGCAAAATGCTCCCGCAAATGTTCTCGAACTCGGGACTGCGGTTGCATTTTCTGCGATATTTATGGCTACATACGGGCCTGCCGGTATTAGAATAGATACGGTAGAAAACTATGATAAGCATATAGCTCTTGCAAGGTCAAACATCCGAAAGGCACAGATGGAGGATGTTATACGCCTTATCGAGGGAGATGCTCTTGAAGTACTTGAGGAGTTTGTTAAGGACAGGCGTACTTATGACATGATCTTTATCGATGCCGCAAAAGCACAGTATCCGAACTACCTTCCGCTGTGCAGGAGATTGCTATGCGAGGGAGGCATACTTGTTTCGGATAATGTATTGTTTGACGGAGATATAGTGCAGTCAAGGTTTGCCGTGAGGAGAAGGGACCGGACGATCCATGCGAGGATGAGGGAGTTCCTGAGAACGCTTTCGGAGGATGATGGATTTGTTACAACGATCCTTCCGGTCGGTGACGGTATGACGCTGTCTGTCAGGAGAAGTTCGGAGGGCATTGATCCCGTCCCGGGAGAGCAGGATATATGAACGATATAAGAAAACCCGAACTGCTGGTTCCTGCCGGCAGCCTTGATGTATTGAAGACTGCCGTTTATTACGGGGCAGATGCGGTATATATTGGCGGAGAGGCGTTCAGCCTTCGTGCCAAGGCCAGAAATTTTTCCCTCCCGGAAATGAAGGAGGGAATCGAATATGCTCATGAGCATGGAGTGAAGGTGTATGTTACTGCCAATATCTATGCACATGACCGGGATATGGATGAGGCTTACCGGTATTTTGAAGAGTTAAAACATCTGGGTCCGGACGCTATCCTCATATCGGATCCGGGGATATTTATGATCGAGAGGGAAGTATGCCCCGAGATCCCGGTACATATCAGTACCCAGGCCAATAATACCAATTACAAAACATTTGAATTCTGGAAAAAGCTCGGAGCCGAGAGGGTGGTCTGTGCAAGAGAACTGTCCCTTGCCGAGATCAAAGAGCTTCGTCACAAGATCCCGCATGATATGGAGATTGAGTGCTTTGTCCACGGAGCAATGTGCATTTCCTATTCGGGAAGATGCCTCCTGTCATCGTATCTGACGGGAAGAAGTGCCAATCTGGGCGAATGTACGCATCCGTGCAGATGGAAGTATTCGGTTGTAGAGGAGACACGTCCCGGAGAATATATGCCGGTTGAGGAGACAGACCGTGGAACTTTCATATTCAATTCCAAGGACCTGTCGATGATAGAGCATATTCCCGAGATGATAGAAGCCGGGATAGACAGCTTCAAGATCGAAGGCAGGATGAAGACGGCACTGTATGTTGCGACGGTTACAAGATGCTACCGTAAGGCCATAGATGAGTATCTGTCATCGGCTGAAACGTATCAAAACGGTCTTGAATGGTACAGGAGTGAAATAGGAAAATGTACATACAGACAGTTTACGACCGGTTTCTATTTCGGTAAGCCGGATGAAAATGCCCAGATATACGATAACAGCACATATGTAGTCGAATCGGTCTATCTCGGTCGGATCGATGAGGTAACAGGCGACGGAAGGATAAGGATAGTCCAGAAGAACAAGTTCTGCGTCGGAGATGAGATAGAGGTAATGAAGCCCCAAGGTGAGAATATCTCCGTAAGGGTAGTAAAGATAGAAAGTGAAGACGGAGTATCGCAGCAGTCCGCTCCTCACGCCTGTCAGGTAATATATGTAACACTCGACAGATGTGAGGGAGAGACGGATGATGGCATATGGAGCAGAGGTGACCTGCTTCGTGCTCCGGCAAATGAACAGTTCTGACCAAAGGAGAGATAATGAGTTTATTATCGGTGATAGTTCCGAGCTATAATGAGGAAAAGGCCATTCCCTTCTTCTATGATGAGATGAAGAAGACGGAGGAGGAATTTGCCCAAAAGTATCCGGATGTAAAGTTCGAATACGTATTCATTGATGACGGTTCCGTGGACGCGACCATGGGTGTCATCAAAAAGCTCCGTGAACATGATGAAAGAGTACATTATGTTTCGTTTTCGAGAAACTTCGGTAAGGAAGCGGCTCTCTACGCGGGACTGTCTAAGGCAGCGGGCGACTATGTTGTCTGCATGGATGCCGATCTTCAGGATCCGCCGTACCTTCTTGCCGAAATGTATGCTGCCATAATCGACGAAGGTTATGATTCCGCGGCAACGAGGCGTGTCACGAGACGCGGCGAGCCGAAGATCAGATCTTTCTTTGCGCGGATGTTTTACAGGATTATGAACAGGATCAGTGATACGGAATTTGTTGACGGCGCGAGAGATTACCGCATTATGACCCGTAAGATGGTCGATGCGATATTGGAACTTGGTGAGAATAACAGGTTCACCAAGGGTATATACAGCTGGGTCGGATTCAGGACAAAATGGATAGAATTTGAGAATGTCGAAAGGATAGCCGGAGAGAGCAAGTGGTCATTTTTCGGGCTGCTGCGCTATTCCTTTGAGGCGATACTCGGGTTTTCCACGGCTCCGCTTTCATTTGTGATAAGTCTCGGATTTGTCGTGACGATCATGGCATTTCTGCTCATAATCTTTGTTATCATAAGAACCCTGCTCTACGGGGATCCCACAAGCGGCTGGCCTTCAATGATATGTATAGTCGTGTTCTTTGCCGGAACACAGCTTTTGTGTACCGGTATAGTCGGGGCATATCTGGGCAAGACCTATCTGGAGACCAAGAACAGACCTATCTATATCACAAGGGAAGAGGAATGATCTATGCTGTTGTCCGTCATCATCCCCGTGTATAATGTCGAGATACGGTATCTGGATGAATGCTTCAGAAGCGTTCTGACACAGAAGTTTAATGATTATGAACTTATTATAATAAATGACGGGGCCCCGGAAGATATAGCGGAATATATCAGGTCATATGATTTTCGGGAAGTGCCGGTCAGGATAATCGAGCAGGAGAACAGAGGAGTCGCGGCAGCCAGAAATGCCGGACTTGATGAGGCGCAGGGAGAATACATAACATTTATTGATTCCGATGATACGATAGAGCAGGACTGTTTTTTGCAGATCACGGAGTATGCACATAATAACAGCCTCGAAGTGCTCATGTGGGGCATAAACAGGGATCATGGGGATCACGTGGAGAAATTTTCTCCTTATGTCCGGGACATACATCATTTTGATGAAAAGCAAAGAGAGGAAGTTCTGTTCAAGTGTCTGGTGGGCATACTTCCTTTTTACGAATGTCCGCCGGCAAGCGCCGATGCAGCAGGCTCTGCCTGCGCAAAACTTTATCGAAGGGATTTTCTTGACAGGGAGAGTCTCCGTTATACAGAGGGATTGAAGCGCGGCGAGGATATGGAGTTTAATTTCCGCGTTCTGGATAGGGCTAAGGATACAGGTTACCTGTACAGGTTCCTGTATAACTACAGACAGATAGGAACATCGGCAACGTATATATACCGCGACGGCGGTCTTGACGTTTTTACGCAGACGCTTGAGGCGATCGGAAAGTATATTGTATCGGCCGGCAAACCTGACCTGTATATGCAGGTATATTACATGCGCTGTATGTTCTTTTATCTGGAAAGCATGGATATAGATTATCTCAATCCGGCCAATCCCAAGCCTTTTGCCACACGGGTCAGGGAACTTGGAGCAAGGTCATGTGAGGAGCCGTATGCCACGGCATTTCGCAATCTTCGCACCGATCATCTGACATTCGCAAGGAAGATCCCGCTGTTTCTGATAAGACATAAGTTGTTCGTGATGCTGGCACTCTTTTTCAAGACATACAGAATGGTAAGAAAACAGTCATAAAGGCTAAGCTTATGAGTGATAGATCATCAAAACCGGCTGTATCGATAATAATGCCGTGTTATAACACAGAAAAATACATAAAAAAGACCATGGACAGTATCTTCGGCCAGACGTTCCGGGATTATGAGATGATCATGGTCGATGACGGAAGTACCGATTCGACTCCGGCGATCCTGGACGGGTACGCCGCAAAGTATCCGGATATCATCACTGTTTATCACAAGGAGAATGGCGGTCAGTCTGTTGCGAGAAATATGGCACTTGATAAGGCAAGGGGAGAGTTTGTCATATTCTGGGACAGTGATGACTACGCTGATGTTGATTATCTGGAAAGGCTTGTAAGTGCGGCAAGAGAAGGAGACAGTGAAGTTGTCCTGTCAGGCTCTCATTATGTTGATGAGAACGGAGTTGTGATTGAAAACCTCAACTATCCGGTTGACCGTTTTCCGAACTATCCGCTCAGGAGATTATCACCGCATGGTAAGCTGTACAGGCTGGATTTTTTGAACAGGCACAACATCCGTTATGCACCGGGAAAGCTGTATGAGGACAATCCATTTAACTTCATGGCATTGTTTCTGTGCAAAAATCTTGTGATACTGCCGTATACCGGGCACTATCAGGTGGTACATCCGGGAAGTTCGATGTCCCGGGTACTCCCGTCGGAAAAGGTTCCGTATGAAGCGCTCGAAGAGGCGCTCAAATATGTTGAGGCTCACCGGGATGAGGTGAACGACCATGATGTATTTGAGTTCACGGTCATGAGCTTTATGACATATTTTATATTTCTCGGGAATCGTGAGCACATGCAGTCGGCGTTGCACAAGTACAGGGGATGTAAATATGACAGCAGCCTGATACGTGAACTGTGTGACTATACGCAGCGCATCATACCCGCATATCTTCCGCAGTATTACAAAAATCCCCATGTCGGGATCTTTCGGGAAAAAGAACTGCAGTTCCGGCACAGGGCAGGTGTGTGGCTGTTCGTAAAGCTGCTGCGTACACATACGCTCAAGGCTTTCGCATTTTTATATTATGCTTTTATCAGATAGGATCATCTGATATGATCGGAAAACCAGTCCGGGATGACGGGAGAAAAATCCTGTCCCCTGGATGAGATCTGCCGGTTACGGATGATCTTTTTTATTGAAACGGGAAAATGATCCAGAACAAACTGTTTGAGCAGAAGGATCCTTCCCTTACGCCTGAATTCCGACTCCGATAGACGGAATACCCCGTGTGCCTTCAGGATGGCGGCACTTTCCATAAGGGTATCGCGGTAATGAACGCTTGTCAGGCCGTCAGCCGTGGCTATGCATATTACCGTATCCGCATCGAGAAACTCTTTTTTCAGATCGTGCATCGTCAGCAGAAAATCATAATCGGCACTGTAACGATATTTTGTTTTAAACGGATACTCCAGTAACAGTTTCCTGTCGGCAAATACGGACTGATGTGAAAAGGGCATCGTTTCTTCAATCCGCTCCGGAGATTTCTGGAACAGATAGAATCGCCCGTATTCATACATTGCACAATCACCGTAAACTATTGCCGGCTGCTTGCCGTTAAGACGCGCGGCTGTTATTGCGCCTGCAACATGTTTTAACACGCCCGGACCGTAGAAACAGTCTCCGGCGTTCATGAAGTTGACGTATTCGCCCGTGGAGGATGCGATACCTTTGTTCATCGCATCATATATGCCGCGGTCAGGTTCACATTTATATATAAAACGTATCCCCTTTGATTCGAACTTTTCGCGGTAGCTTTCCACGATCTCGGAGGTCTCATCCACAGATGCCCCGTCCTCGATGACATATTCAAACCCCTTCAGATCCTGGGCAAGAACGGATTCCATGGTAAAGGGCAGAACCTTCGCGGCGTTGTAGCAGATTGTGATTACACTTATCATTTCGTTCATATCAAACAATTTTACAGATAATTTTCCTATAATGCAAACGAAAACGATCAATTCCCAAAAGCCGTAAATATGGTATAATATCGAGTATGCTGATAGGAAATATTTATTCGGTAACGGCGTTTGTCAGTTTTTTTCTGTGCGCCGCTATCCTTCGATGCAACAATGCCATATATGAACATGATAACGTTATCAGAAAATACTTCTCGTTCCTGCTGATCAATTTCATGATATATACATTGATCGATACTTTGTGGGGGTTTATGAACACCAAGACATTTTACCCCGGCAGAGGAGTATTTTATGTTGTTACGCTTCTCGATCATCTTGACCTTGTATTTGTCGCTGCCTGCTGGTGCATATTCCTCACCTGTTATTTCGGGTTCAGGGAGAGCAGGATGCTCATGCGGCTGCAGTGCATACCGTTGCTGCTGGCCATAGTGGTACTGCTGGCCTCGTTTGTGGAAAAAGATGTGTTTGTCATAGATAAATCGGGAACATATCATCCGGGTCCCTACAGGCTCGCATTTTTCACAATTCAGTACGGTTATTATGCCATAACACTTATCAAGGTCATATATTTTGAGATGAAGACAAAGGGAGAGCGCTCACTGCATCAGAATGCCCTTATTATCGAATGCGCCACGCTTCCTGCGGCTTTTTCGGTTATGCAGTATTACTATCCCGATGCTCCGTACGCATCACTTGGCGCGTTGTTTTCGTCCATTATAGTATTTAACGGCATGATGGTGATGGAGAAGCAGAAAAATGTACGCGAATATGAAATGATCTCCAGGGATAATTTCAAAACGCTTGAAGCATTGACTGATACCTTTGTTGTCGTATTGCTGATCGACATTGAGAATGATTCGGTAAAACCCGTAAAGGCAACACCATATGCTGACAGTTTCGATCTGAACAGTAAATATGCCGGAGACAGCATCAAAAAGGTGTTAGCGTCTGTTGCCCAGTCAGATTATAAGGACGAACTTCTGGAGTTTGTTAATCTGGATACGCTTTCGGAAAGGCTTGAGGCAAGAAGATCCGTAACTTATCAGTATTGTTCCAAAGAGATCGGCTGGTGTCTTATGAGTTTTATTGCAGCCGAGAGGGATGAAGAACGTAATCTTAAAAAAGTTGTCCTTGCGATCCAGTCCATTAATGATGCCAAGCAGAAGGAACTGGAATACGAAAATGCTCTGTCAAGAGCTTACAAGAATGAGAACGCAATTCTGGGCGAACTGATCAAGATGCAGGCTGTAGGTATGATCGCCTCTGATCCTTCCAGCAAGATAATAATGGCGAATGATGCACTTATAGATATGTTCGGATATACCGGAGAGGACCCGATAGGCACCAATGTCTTTGACTTCTGGGATGAGTGTAATATCAAAACGCCGGAAAACGCAAGGAATCGCTATGACGAGATCGAATCCAGGGGAGGATCGTTCTCTTATGAACTTGTTATTCAGCCCAAAACGAAAAAAGATGAACTGCGGTATCTTATGGCTGATGCCAAGAGGATCGATCTTCTTGACGGAACGAATGTCATGGTCACATGCTTTACGGATATAACGGAGGGTAAACTGTTAGAGGACAAGCTCAGGGTTCTGTCTGAAACGGATGCTCTGACAGGGATCGCCAACAGACGTTGCGGAGAGTCCCAGATAGATCTTCTCCTGAAGGAAGGGGTACAGGGAATGTTCTGCCTCTTCGATGTTGACGGATTCAAGAAGATAAACGATAACCTTGGACACCAGACAGGTGACGACACGCTGGTTGCCGTGGCGCGGGCGATCAGGATGAGTTTCAGGGCTAACGATATATTTATGAGGCTAGGCGGTGATGAATTTGCCATATACATGAGAGGAGTCGTGACACCTGAACTTGCCAAGATCAGGATAGCCAGACTTTTTGAGAATATTGCAAGGATCGAACTGCCGGGAATACCGAGAGGAAGCGTTGCCATCAGTCTGGGAGCAGTCGTGGTCAGGGCAAAGGACGGTGTGATAGAAGATGATTATGCATCGATCTACAAGCGGGCCGATGCTCAGATGTATAAATGTAAATCCAGGACGGGAAGCAATCTGTCCATAGAGGAGACAAAAGATGAAGAATCCGAAGAGAGTGGTCAATTACATCAAGGAAAACCTGAATGAGGTCAAGCACACGACCCTGAATCCGGAGGGCCCCGGAGTTGTCAGGATTCATATGGTACCTCCCAAATATGACGGCCCGGAACCTGTAGAAAGTGTCGTCATACTGAATGGACAGGATATCATACCCATAAACGTGTCATGGGCGGTTCTACTTTCAATGCTGATAGATGCGATCAACGAATACCATGGCAGGCCTATCACCGAAGAGGATACCCAAAAGATCATAGAGAGTACCCTTATCGCATCGCGTAAAGTTTATCGTTTTATCCCGAAATCCATCATCAAAAAGGATATATACAGGATAATGAACACGTTCAAACAGATCGCATATGGTGAGAAGCCCGATGAGACGATAGAGTATATCAACATCGGTGAATATGCCGATAACATGAGGGCTCCGCACAGGATGGATCTGATGGTATCTGCCATGACCAGGGAAGGCAGGTGGCATTGCAACCAGAACTGCATCCACTGCTATGCGGCAGGCCAGGATCAGGCCGGTGAAGAGGAACTGTCAACCGAGGACTGGAAGAAGATACTTGATAAGTGCAGGAAGATCTGTGTTCCCCAGGTTACCTTCACAGGAGGAGAACCCACGATGAGGGAGGATCTGATCGAACTCATCGATCATGCGAGATGGTTTGTCACCAGGCTCAACACGAACGGGATCAAGCTTACGAAGGAATATTGCAAGCAGCTATTTGAAGCATCTCTTGACAGTGTGCAGATAACATTTTATTCACATGATGCTGCTGTACACAATGAACTTGTCGGTGCACAGATGTATGACCGTACACTCGACGGGATAAAGAATGCACTTGAAGCGGGGCTCAATCTTTCTATAAACACGCCTCTCTGCACGAAGAATAAGGACTATGTGAAAACATTGCAGTTCCTGCATGACATGGGCGTCACGTACGTAACATGTTCGGGACTTATCATGACGGGTAACGCAGCACTTTCGGAATCGGAAGATCTGCAGCTGTCTAAGGAAGAGATCCGCTCTGTCCTTAAAGAGGCCGTTGACTACGCATATGCAAATGGCATGGAAATAAGCTTTACGTCTCCGGGGTGGATAGATGAGGAGTTTTTCGAGGAAAACGGATTGAACACTCCAACGTGCGGGGCATGTCTTTCCAACATGGCCATAACGCCCGGCGGATTTGCCGTACCATGCCAAAGCTGGCTGACCGATGGGAATCTCGGGAACTTCCTGGATGAAGACTGGGAAAAAATATGGTACAGCGGTAAATGTCAGAACAGAAGGTATTATTCCGGAATGATGACGGGGTTATGCCCGCTTGCGAAGTCTCCCGTTGATGAAGATGATTCTGCAGGTCAGCCGACATCCGGTTCTGTTGCAGGCAGGAAAGGAGATCAGGATGAGAAATAAGATAACCGTATTTATACTCGGTCTCCTTGCCGGAATACTGATGTTTGCAACACCGGTAATGGCCGATACCGATGAGATACTTAACTATACAATCACAGTTGATGTCAATGACGATGCAACACTCAATCTCAATTATCATATTGACTGGAAAGTCCTGGATTCAGGATCGGGTATCGGACCTCTGACATGGATGAAGATAGGTATACCGAACAGTCACGTCATATCGACAAAGGGGCTCAGCAGTACAGTTGATCATATCAACAGATCGGGCAACTACGTTGAAGTTTATCTGGATCGTAAGTATTATGAAGGCGATGTGGCTTCGGTTGATTTTCTTGTGGTTCAGGATTATATGTACCAGGTCAATAAATTCACGGAGGGGGAGACGGTATATTCGTTTACTCCGGGATGGTTTGATGACATAAGGGTTGATGAACTCGTGATCAGATGGAACAATACCAAGGCAGTTTCATTCCAGCCCGAGTGTGTGATCGACGGGGATTACAACGAATGGACAAAGAGTCTGTCAAAAGGCGGTAAATTCACGGTTTCGATGACATATCCGAATGATGCATACGGATTTGATCTGTCCAAGAGCCAGGAAGAAGATTCCGGAGGCGGTATAGCAGATACGTTTGCCGAGATACTCGGCTCACTCTTATGTATCCTCGTGACCGGGGGATTCGTAGCACTTCCGGTAGTATTGGGCTATCTGGTCAACAGAGGATTTGGCGGTAACAGCCCCACGATCAACAAGACAACCCGTACCAAGGTCACATATTATGATTCCTGTCCGGGATGCGGCGCACCGAGGAAGGAAGGCGCCAAGTTCTGCGAATACTGCGGTAAATCGCTTGTAAAGAGCGAAGAGACTATCACCGAGGAGCAGCTTAAGAAGGAAGAAAAGGCTGCCGCGGCATTTACGAAGAACGGGGAATTCAGGTACGGTTCCTCTCCGAATACGTTTATCAGGGTAAGCTCGGTAAGGGTACCGAATCCTCATTATCATGCCCCTTCAAGAAGCAGCAGCGGCCGCAGTCACAGTTCCTGTGCACACAGTTCATGTGCCTGTGCATGTGCCTGTGCATGCGCCGGAGGCGGAAGGGCCGGTTGTACCATGAAGGACTTCTATAACACAAACCTGAAACTGTCTGCACTTGCAAAGGCCACCGGTATCAGGCAAAAGAAGGATAAGGAGACTGCAGATTGACAGACACGAAGATCAGGGAAAAGGCTGCACGTATAGATGCGGTGATAGATAAGTATCTTCCGAAGGAGGAAGGTCCGGCAGCAACGGTAATGACTGCCATGAATTACAGTATCCATGTTGGCGGCAAGAGACTGCGCCCCATGTTCATGGAGGAGACATACCGTATGTTCGGAGGAAAGAGGGATGATATCATCTTCCCGTTCATGGCTGCCATAGAGATGATACATACATATTCGCTCTGTCATGATGATCTTCCCGCAATGGACAATGATGATATGCGCCGCGGTAAAAAGAGCACACATGCACAGTTCGGTGAGGCAATGGGAATACTTGCCGGTGACGGACTGTTAAACTATGCATTTGAAACTGCGCTGAAAGCCTTTGATGCGGCAGAAGAGGCTGAACAAAACAAAAGAATCGCCGCAGCTCTCGCCATACTGGCCAAAAAGGCCGGGATATACGGCATGATAGGCGGTCAGGTCGTTGATATAGAGTCGGAAGGAAAGAGCGGCGATGAGATAAACATGGATATCATCAGGTTTATCCATGAAAACAAGACAGCGGCTATGATCGAGTCATCAATGATGATCGGAGCCGCGCTTGCGGGAGCTTCCGATGAGGAACTGGGTATCATTGAACGTATCGGCTCCGATATAGGACTGGCATTTCAGATTGAGGACGACATATTGGATATTGAAGGTGATACGGATACGCTCGGTAAACCCGTTGGAAGTGACGAAAAGAACGGTAAAGTCACGTATGTTACCTTGACCGGTCTTGAAAAATCCAGGGAAGATGTAAGGACTCTTTCAGCGCGTGCCGTGGAATCACTCAGGACTCTTCCGGGCAGCGATTCGGAATCAGGTGAGTTTCTGCGCGAACTGATAGAGAGCCTTGTAAACAGGGACCGATAAAAAACCCGTTATTTAAGAGGTGACGGTTAATGCCAAAAAAAATAGCACTTTTTTCATGTGGATGGGCCTTTGATCTCCTTCATGATTACTCCAAGGGAGTAGCAAAACGTCTGAAGGGGATGGATGTCGATCTGTATATATTTGTCTGCTACCCCTCATATGTTGAAGATGAGACCCAGAAGCTCGGTGAGCTGAACATATTCAATCTGCCTTTTATCGAGGATTTTGACGGTGTTCTGATACTTGGAAATGCAATAGATCATACGGGTGTATATGAATCCCTGATAAAGAGGTGTTGTGATGCAAATATTCCCGTGATATCAACGGGACGCAAGGATGACAGAGCATATTTTGTCGGCAGCGACAATTATGAAGGTGCCAGAAGCCTGTATACCCATCTCATTGAAACTCACGGGATACAGAATCCGGTATTCATAGCCGGCAATGAGAATAACGATGATTCCAACACCAGAATAGACATGCTTCGTACCGTTATGACGGAGCATGGACTTGATGCCGGAAATGTGGAGATATTCTACAGTATGTGGGAACCTAAACTCACCGTAGACTTTATCCATGAAAAATACGGTGACAGAAAAATACCGCTGCCGGATGCTTTTGTATGTGCCAATGATACGCTGGCCATAGCAACATGTCTGGCGCTTGAAGAGATAGGCTATGAAGTTCCGAGCGATACACTGATAACAGGCTTTGATAATGACTATACGGCTGAGATATACAGTCCGAGCATAACGAGTGTCGACCAGAGATTCAGCGAACTTGGGGCGTATGCGGTCAGACTCCTTTTGGATGTAATAGCCGGGAATAAACGCAATAAGGAGATGTATATCAATTGCGACATGTTCCTGAGTGAAAGCTGCG
>JBGUNV010000082.1:0-2579 GCA_045117595.1 Lachnospiraceae bacterium | reverse complement strand
GCGTACCCGATCACAGAATCCACATGCGGGATTTCTTTCAGGGCGTTTTCCATTTCCGCCTGATCCTTCGGGTTCATTCCTTCAGTGACCAGCAGGGAAAAAGCGCCTTTACCGAAATCCTCCAGCAGGATTTCCTGACCCTTCACAGTTTCCAAATCCTGCGGCAGGTAGTAAAGCAGATCATATTTCGTTTTGGTGGCTGCCATGCCGAGGATAGACGGTACCACCAATGCCAGACACAGGATGATGACCAGCATCCGGTGCCGGACCATCTCTTTTGTAAAACGCTTCACTGTTTCAACCCCCTTTGTAGAAATTGAACTATGTGTTGACTATCTCAACAACAAGCATTATAATGACAACAATGATCAATTTCAATCAACAATATGTGGATCAATCAGCTGTTAATCGACACAGATCGAAAGAAAAACAGTTATGCGACACAAATCAGAAAACTGTTGAGAAAGCAGGGAGAGCCATGGCTGAAGAACTGAAAAAGGAAGACCGAAGGGTCAGACGGACGAAAAAGCTGTTGACCCAGGCGCTGATGGAGCTGCTGGGGAAAAAGCAGATTAACGAGATCACCGTGAAGGAGCTGACCGATCTGGCGGACATGAACCGGGGAACGTTTTATCTGTATTACAGGGACATCTTTGATATGCTTGAAAAAATCGAGGCCGAACTGTTTCAGAAACTGGACGTCATTGCCCAGACCCACGAACATGGCGACCTCGCGCAGCAGGTCAAGCCGATCCTGCTGGACCTGTTTCACTTTATCAATGAGAACCAGGAAATGTGCCGCGTGCTGCTCAGTCCCAACGGCGATATGAACTTTCTTCACCGGCTGTACGAAGCGATTCGGGAGAGGAGCCTCGAAATCTGGAAGGATCAGGTGGGAGGTCTCGCAGAGAAGGAGTTTGATTACCGCTACAGCTTTGTCATCTTTGGCTGCGCGGGGATGATTCGAGCCTGGGTCAACAGGAATTGTCTGGAGACGGACATACAGATGGCAGAGTTGGCGGACAAGTTGATTCGGCAGGGCATCCTCACGGAAGCCTGATACGATCAGACATAGCATATTTTGTCTGAATGAAAAGAAATTTTAATCACAGTCATTTAGATTTCTGTACATATGAATTTGGGAATTTCTGAGGCCTTTTACGTCTGACTTCATCAAATTCATAGCAGATTTGGTTCATACAGGCCTTTTTTGCACTGTATTTTGTGGTTTTTACGGTGGTAGTCACTTGAAAAAAGCTGCCATTCTGTGTTAAAATGTACATATGAATTAACCTATATGTACATATGGAAAAGGCGGTATCAAGTGGCAAGAAAATCATCCTTACCAGAAGAAGTAACCCGTTATAAGCCCTGTAAATGTGCAAGAATTCGTAATGACGGCGGTGTATATCGTGTTTACAAATACAGTGCTGTCAAACTCGCCAGTGGTGAGTGGAGCAGTGACTACGGCTACCTTATCGGCAAGATCATCCCGGGAGAAGGTTTTTTCCCAAACAAGCGTTATCAAAAAGAACTTGCTGAACAGAACCTTAAATCGTTTCCGGATGGCATCACAGATGTTGCTTATGGGCAGTATGCTCTTCTTCTCGGAATCACCCGGGATGTGCTGGATAAACTGAAAGCCTGCTTTCTTCCGGAACGTGCAGCGCAGATTTACTGCTATGCTCTGATCCTGTGTGTCAATGGATTCGTCCATATCGACCAGGTGGATGATTTTTATCAGGAAAGTTTCTTATCCCTTGTGTACAGGAAATATTCCTTCAAGATGGGATATACGGCACTTTCCAATCTGCTGCATGACCTGGGTTCCCGGGGCGAGCCTGTCAGGATGTTTGAGCAGGAACTGATCGATAACTGTTCGAAGAACGTAGCCATTGACGGACATGTAGTCCGCTCATGTTCTCTGGAAAACGATCTTGCTGAGCCGGGATACAAGCTCAACCTGCTGAAAGCTCCGCAGGTCAATGTCCTGATCGCTTATGACATTAAAAACGGGATCCCTCTCATGTATCGTACTTACCGGGGGTCAAGTGTCGACAAAAAGAGCGTGGAGGATCTTCTTGCGAGCCGGTCTTTCAAGGACACAAAGTTCATGGTGGACCGTGGTTTCTTTTCTGATACAGTCCTTAAGCTGATGAGTAAGGACGGAAACTGTTACATCATTCCGCTGGCAGTCAGTAACAAGAATGTAAAGCGGATCAAGAAGACGCTGCAGTACACCTCCGGCGAGTTTGTGTACAAATCCGGCAGGAAGGACACTGCCAGGATCATCTACTACGAAGAGCAGATCGACAATGATACTCGAATCATCGTCTATAAGGATGTAGATGAGAACAACTCAAAACGCAAGAACTATCAACAGCTCATGGATATGGGAGAAAACAACTACACCCAGGAGAACTACGATCAGTATTGTGACTGGTGGGGAGTTTATTTCCTTCAGACCACCTCCAAAGACCCGGCTCCGGTCATCTATTCCGACTATAAAGGCCGCTGGTCTATTGAAACGTACAACAATTACGTAAAAAATGATGCTGATTTCAATGACCTGAAGATCC
>JBGUNV010000081.1:0-2574 GCA_045117595.1 Lachnospiraceae bacterium | reverse complement strand
GTCTCCGGATGAAATAGTTGCTGATATTTCAAATGGAAAATATAAACTACATACTGTCGGTATAGCACTTGCATGGGAGTACTTGCGTAATGTGGGAATCGATGGAGCTAAGCCGGACCTACATTTGAAAAGATTTTTCGGAGCCAAACGTATGGGCGTTTCGCTTTCGCAAGAGGCTTCCGACAAAGAAGTTCTTGAGGAGGTGAAAAGACTTTCGTCGGAAACGGGGTTAACAAAGTTTGAAATTGATTATATGCATTTACCCTCTTTGCAAAAAGATATGGGGTTGATGCATTGCTGGACTGTCTAGAGAGAAATGAAAGCAATGGCGTTATTTATCATCGTGAAGGAATAACCGGAGATTACGATGATTTTGATGATGTAGAAAAGCTTATAGAGTTCATCAAAACAGGGGAAAGGTAGCTTCAGATGAATTATCGAATTATTACAGGTGCTGATAATCTGAACATTGAAGACGTCGAAAGACTTCTTAAAAAGACGTACTGGGCCAATAATCGTTCAACTGAACAAATAAAGAAGTCCATGGACAACTCATCTTGTTATGGCATATTTCTTGAAGATGAAAAGAAATTAGCCGGGTTTGCCAGAGTTATTAGCGATTACGCAACAACTTATTATCTGTGCGACGTGATCATAGATGCTGAATATCAGCACAGAGGACTGGGAACTGCATTAGTATCATACATAGAACAACTACCCGAGCTTAGCGGACTACGCGGAATCCTGATTACCAGAGACGCCCATGATCTTTATCGGAAGTTTGGATATGAAGTATTGGATGACAGGGTCATGGTTAAATCGTTGAACTGTTGAGCGTTAGGATGAATACGTAGATAGTCAAGGAAGACCTGTTTTGTTGCGTACACGATAAAAAGTGCTATACTAAAAATGAAAAGCATGGAGAGAATTGTAGGTGTGTATATGCGCTATCCGGTTTTTTCCTATGATGATGGTACGGAAGTAACAGCTTCTAAGCCAGATGAAAATGGGAACATAATGCTTTATATCGAAAAGTTTGATCGTTATAGCGACGGATTTATTAATGCTACAGTCATGCTTCCGGAGCTTTCAATAGTATCTGTAAACGGCTATGACAGTAAAGAACTGGCTGAGTTGATTGAAGAATATTCAGAGGTCAAAGAAGATATCATTGACTATGTTTTAGAGAAGTAAAAAAGTGCCTGATATAATTTGAAATTCTATTGATTTTCTGCGACCAAAATGATATTATAATAGTGGTCTGAGCGATTGCTCTTTGGATCAACGTAGGCGGGAAGAATTTCCCGTCATTTTCTTTATTGAGAGATATAATATGAGTGAATTGAATGGTTTTATATACGAATTATGTTAAGGGAATACTCGTTTGTGAAAATGATTGTTTTACGCTATAATTGTTGATAAGAGAGGACTTAAAAAGTGACCCGGGAATCTTTAACGTTTGTTATTTTTTTGATACATGCATGTGCGGCGAAGTGGAATAAACTTTCGCCGGAGGTATTTGATATACTGCAAAAATCAAACTGCATAAGTGATTATCTTGTACCGTATTACGATGTGCTTCATACTCAGGGAGAAAAATATCTCGTGGATGATATTGAGTCATATCTGATGAAGAGGGGTATGAAGGTATGAAAGTATATCACGGAAGCAATATGATCGTGGATAAACCGGATGTGATGCATTCGTAATGAGCTCTGGATTTCGGCAAGGGCTTCTATGTTACCACTGTGTGGGAGCAAGCGGAGCGCTGGGCAAAGCGTAAGGCTCAGATGATGGAAAGCGGCAAGCCGATTGTCAATATTTATGAAATGTCAGAAGAAATACCGGAACGTTATTCATTAAAGACTTTCCCGGATGATCTGGACGAGTGGATAGATTTTGTGTGCCGTTGTCGTGATGAATACGATGATTATGTGAAATATGATGTAATAAAAGGAAAGGTTGCAAACGACCAGGTGTTCAGAGTCGTCAGTATGTATCACAGGGGAGTATGGGATAAGGAACGTGCGCTCAAAGAGATCAAAGCATACCCGGGATATGATCAGATCGCATTTATCAATCAGGATGCTATAGATGAATTGCTGACATTTGATTCCTACAGGGAGGTCTGAGATACATGGACGGAAATGTTTTGGAGCAGATTTATCAGGAGAATCTTGAAGAAGATATAATATCTTATCTGGCCAAGGAGAAGAATATATCCCTGGAAGATGCAATGAAAGAATACTATGCGAGTAAACTTGCTGATCAGATAAGCCGTGGTGAAAACGGGATACAATATCTTGACCACAAAGTTCTTGCGCAGATGTTGATAAATAAAAGTCGGAGATGATTAATTTGGGATGTTGGTTAAGATTTTGGTTAAGAATCTTAA
The DNA here is from genome assembly GCA_045117595.1 of Lachnospiraceae bacterium. Classification (GTDB taxonomy): domain Bacteria; phylum Bacillota; class Clostridia; order Lachnospirales; family Lachnospiraceae; genus UBA2868. Next base: position 179 of record JBGUNV010000081.1, on the reverse strand, counting down.
CCCGGGATGCCCGAACCTCCTTTCTTACAGCATTTGAGGCATGTTAAGTGTCAAATTCGAATCTTGTCACTCCGATGAAGAAAGACCGTGAATTTGATATGTACCCAGAATCCTGGACACATTGATTTTTGAATCAGGTACGAATCATGGATGCTTCCCTGTACTTTACAGGGGGCATC
>JBGUNV010000080.1:0-24318 GCA_045117595.1 Lachnospiraceae bacterium | reverse complement strand
AGCCTCCGGGATCAGATCATAGGTTATGTTATCGTGATCATCAGCATATTTTTTCAGTATCTTGGCCGTATCGTGCAGATAGAATTTTACGGACGGATAGTTCTCTCCGTCTCTCGATGAAGGCTCGAACGGGAGCTTATCCATCGAAACGTTATCCGATGGGAATGTTACCGTCATGGTCTTCGTGATCCCGGCAAATGCCTGATCGCCGACCGTTATGACCTCATTGGGCATCGTAACGCTTTCAAGGTTATCACAGTCCATGAAACAACCGTAGGAAATATCCACGCCATTATCCGGGAATACTATCGTCTTGATCGCATCACAGTCTCTCGCGGCAAAGTCTGCATATTCATCTATATCGGCAAGCTCGTCGGCCGTGATGTTCTTACTTCCGAAAACATCACCTCTGCCCGGAAGCAACTGATCCAGCCTTATTCTGCTGCCGTTATCGCTCTTGATCATCCCGTTCCCGGTATTGAAATATCTCTCGTTGGTAGATGATCCTTCGCCTTCAGCATTAAATACAACCGTCTCAAGATGTGACTTGTCCTCAACATCGGCATTTGTTCCGGGTCCGCCGTGCGGGAAAGATCCGGGTCTGTAACTCACACATGTATGATCCGCCTCGGTATCCGGCAGATAGAACGGAAGCTCGCCCAGGCTTGTAACATCATTATTGAAAGTTACGCTTGTAAGGTTTCTGGCCCCTTCAAACATCCGGTCCGGATACTCCGAAACACCTCCCGCTTCAAAAGTCACCGAAAGAATGTTGGGATTATACCTGAACATTTCATAATCAATCCCACCGTCATCGCTATACAGATCCGTATCATCATTAAATGTATAAAACTGAGGATTATTATCATATGCGGGAATATCCGGATCTGTAACATAGCCGTTGTTTATATGGCTCGAAGCAAGTTCAATGTACTGGATGCCGTATGGAACAGTTATATTATTGGTGTAATAGATGCAATCCTGTTCCATCCCCGTTCTTGTATCGGGATTCTTTTTAACAAGGTCTATGACATTGACCGTGCCGGGGTTGGGGTCATCAATTATATCCTTATCCATATAAGATGTGGTATTCGGATATTTTAACAGACAGACCCCGCTGTACAGTTCCTTCTTACCTGTAAAAGGATTCACCTTCTCAAAGCCTTCATTCTTGTACTGGGCAGTAAGGTTCCATGGATTACCCGAATAATACTCCGTGAAGATCAGATTATTGGAGATCTTCGAATTGGGATCCATAGCAAATTCCCACGGAGCATAATCTCTGACCATAGGGCCCTTGAACACGATCTCCTTGGTCCTGTTGCCTGTAAAGAATGCATTACCCGCAATCGAACCTTTTGCAAATCTTGCATATTCTGTTTTGTTGCCCGAATCCAGATTATCATCATAGAAATCCACATTATCAAGCTTAGCAGTATTTCCAAAGCAGCTGTTACCGATGCTCGATCCGCCCTCGCCGGCATAAGCAAATGTGACTCGTTCAAGATTGGGTGAATCGGCAAAAGCACTTTCCCCAAACGAAGCGCCGTCAACATTTGCCCACATTCTTGAGATCCCGGATGCATTGAACGCATTTTTATTAACCAGAACAACGTTTGAATCAAGCTGCAGATATTCAATTGAATTATCACCGGCGAATACACCCTCGGCTATACCCAGGACCGGTATATCACCGTCATTTCGCGGACCGATATCATTATCGATCTCAAGATCCCGCTTTGTGGCACCGTCTCTGGGAAAATATCCGGACACAAGTCCCGATGACCTGTTTACATCGAAAATATACTCCTGGGAAGCAAGCGTTTCATCCTTATTTTTAAAGAAATCCGCAGTATGTGTATACGCATTATGATTGGTGACTTCATGAACATCACCGTCAATATACTGATATACATAGTCATTCTTTATATTGGCGGCTGTCTCATCAGCTGCATCAAGACAGCTCAGGCTGCTCGTATATGATCTGGGAGTGGATGTACTTCCCTTGGGGTTAAGTGTCGCCGGCTTGGGACCGTGAACCGTTATCTGATACTTATCGAACTCTTCATCTGAAAAGGTCCCCAGTCCGTCTAGGAAAGTAATATCCTTAAAACTTTCACAACTGCCAAATGTTCCCGGCTGTAACGTCCCGTCAAATCCCTTCGAAATGATGGCTTCTACAAGTCCGGTATCTTCGGCAAACAAACCCTGTACACTCCCGAGATTACTAATTGCCTTAAAGCTGTCGTTTCCGTTATCAAGATCGACCTTGGACAGGGCTGTGCACTGTGCAAAGGCACAGTTTCCAACATTAATCTCCTTAGCATTATTAAGATACAATTCCGAGATATTGGTCCCGAGAAAAGCAGCGCTTCCAATATCCGTAACAGAATACGGTATGGAAAAACTGTGAGTTCCATCCGACATCGTTGACAGATTGGTATTTGCAAACGCCCTGGAACCTATCTTCAACGGCTGCATTGTACTCGGTACATTGATCCCTTCTCCGAGATCAGAGCTTTCAAAAGCTGATGCACCTATAACATCGAGTCCTCTTCCGAGAGTAATAGATTTTACAACCGTACTCTGAAATGCTCCGTTACCGATATTGGTTATGCTTTTAGGTATATCAACATAGAAGAAGTTTGTCTTCTCCTTAAATACTTCATTGCTGATATTTGCAACGGGCAAATAGGTGTCACACAGGAAATTATATGTTTCCGAAGGGGTATCCTTATATTCCGTTCCTGACGGGCCCGTCTGCAACAGAATACCCGTAAGTCCGAATCCTCCGGCATTGGCCTTTTCGGTCTCATGTTCCTCTTCCACTATATTGATATCCACGCTATTGGGATCTTCCGTACCCGGGGATGTATTACCTTCAGTATTGCTGTTATCTACAGGCTCAGATGATTCGGAAGTGTTATCATCTGTTGTCTGTTTATCAGTAGTTTCCCGGGGTTCTTCGGTTTTATCCGTTGTTTTAGTATCTGTTGTCTTATCTTCCGCAGACTTTTCTGCGGCCTGATCCGATTCTGATTTGTTTGTTTGGGTATCCGTAGTATCTGTTGACGGTGTAACCGCAGTTTCAGTCTCAGCAGCAGATTTATCGGATATATCCTGCTTATCCGCATCTGCCGGATCGATGGTGTTGTTTGACGGTCTCGACATCGTTAAAGGTGCTGTAGTAAGCGATGTCGGAGAAACTGATGAATCGGGTGATACAGGCGCAATTGGCGTAACAGGTGAAGCAGATGGAGTCGGTGTCGCAACTGTAGGAATCGGGACCTCCTTGAATGTTGTATCCGAAGTTATGGCAAGACCATCCGGGTTGGGTGAATATTCATAACCATCCGTAGCAGGGGGATAACCGGTAACATATGTGCCCTCCTCCACGTCATCTTTATGCCACTTTTCCGTAATACCATCCGAGTAATAAAAAGTGACTTTATGATATACCGGTGCTTTATCGTATACATCCAGCCTTTTGTAAGAGTATCCGTTATCATCAGTAATTAAAGTCTCTTTATATAAATGTTCATGGGCGGCATCCTCCCATGTATCTGCCGGTTTTGTTACAGCACCAATAACAAGATTAAGCTTGTCATCGGGCGGGGTGTACACAGCCTCACCCACCTTGTCATAATAAACATCAAGCTGATTACCGCCGTCACTTAATCCGTATACGGCTCTGACTTCTTCATCCTTACGAAAACCGCGTGTATCTATAGTAAAATATGAATTTTTATCATAACTGATCGGAATTGGTTTATCCTCTTCATCCAATGCCGAGGACAAGGGGAAGCCACCGATAAGTCCGGTTGTTTCAGGTTCGATATCCTTTTCAATATCTGTGGATGTATCAAAATCAGCAACAGTTTTCATCGAACCCTTATATGTTCCGGAGGAATCAGCACTTACCGATCCTGTCGGGATCACGGCGACAACAACAGACGTTGCAGCCATCAGACATGCAAATGTTCTCCGAACACTCTTCTTCATGCGAAGCTTCTTCTTGCCGCGTTTCTTACCAGCAGAAGCTTTCTTCACATTCTTTTCGACATTTCTTGTGGCAGGCTCAGGCTGAGGTCTGCTCTTTAATTCCTCTTCCGCCAGCTGTTCGTCGATAGATTTAAAAACAATCTTGTTCTCGTCCATGTTCATTTCCCTTTTTGCTGATTTATTTTCCCTCTTCGAATCATTCATCATATCTTTTTACATGACTAACATACATAACCTGTTCTTCTTTTCCGTAAGAAGTCTCAGAGAATATGTATGTTCGCATCCATGCATTTATTGAATTTTATTCCCGGAACATGCGAAAATGTCCCTATCAAATCATATATCGTCAGTTTTGACATGATAGATTAGTTTTACTTTACATAAATATACATAGTATATTTTACAATATAACGGATAAAAATCAAGAAAAATGTGCATATTTTGTGGTTTAATGAGAGACCCGCCACAAAATGTGACGGGTCCAATAACTTTCATAAGGTAAATATGCACTTCTATAGACGTTATGATCAGATGACAATCTTCATGCCGACCCTGAACTGGTCGAGCTTATCGCCGAGGGTCTCCTTCATGATGTTATATGCTCTGTCCTTAGTGCAATGACCCGTGACTACCCTGTCAATACCGGTGGCGGATATATCCGCAGCAATATGACGGATCATATCCTCGCTCTTGTTAAACAGATGTAGCCCTCCTATAAGGGCATGGATATGCTTATCCGGGAATGTACCTGCTACCTCATTGATGATATTAACCGCTCCGCCGTGAGAACAGCTGTTTAATATGACAAGCCCCTTGTCAGTATCAAGTACCAGGCTCTGTTCATGTGAAAAATCATCCGGCACGTATCTTCTGCCTATCTTACGATACATGAGTTCACTTCTGCCGATCTTATCAAGACCCGGTGTTTTGTGCGGTATCACATAAACACCGTCACATATTTTTCGATCTTCATGAACATATTCTATCCTGTTGCGGTATCTCTCCTGCATCTTCCGCGGGATACCGATGTATTTTCTGAATATGAATTTCTTTGCAAAACAGTTATCCTTTGCCGATCCGGCCATATACAGTTTTGCCTTATCATTACTTTCCAGAAATACCGGCATGCCGTTGGCATGATCGTAGTGGGCATGACTAAGTACCGCAATATCAATATCCGCTATATCTATACCCAGCCCCTTCATGTTTGTCGCAAACAGGTCTGATGCACCTGCATCGAGCAGTATTTTTTTATCTCCGTACCCGACAAGGATGCACAGTCCCCACTCACCCGAAAGGCTGCAGTCTGATTTATTATCAACTATAACGGTCATTACGGTTTTCAACTCGGATCACTCTCCCACGGCATGTATTATCTCGGGAAGCAGCTGCTTCTTGCGGCTCATAACATGCGGCATGTCAAATATATTCTTACCGACCGCCTGATAAGGCAGATATCTGTTTCCCCTGTGCTCCGTACATATCAGCGCACTGTGCTCGTGAATGACATCAGTGATCATAAGAACAGCCCAGTTAAGCCCCTGCATGGACCTGACTTCCTCAAGTGCACCGGCATATTCAGACGCATAATCTTTCAGGTCATCAAGAGTAGTTACCTCACACTGCCCGATGCCGAACTTTACGGCTTTTTCGGAATATGTCTTGAAATCTGACAGTATAGCGGATTTCGGCTCTCTTTCTTTGAGACCCTCCACACAGGTGAACATGGACAGGCCGTATTCTTCAAGGTCTACCCTGCAGATCGATGCCAGTACATGTGCCGCAACAACATCCTCTCCCGTTGTCGTCGGGCTCTTCAGGATCAGGGTATCCGCAACAAGTCCGGTAAGCAGAACCTTGGCCGTGACCGGATCGGGTGTCCGGTTATTTCTTATAAACTGCTGATAAACGATCGTACATGTGCTTCCGAGCGGCTCGGCATATATGAATATAGGCTGGTCGGTCTTGATCGCATCAAGTCTGTGATGGTCTATTATCCCGATGATATTTGCGGTCTCGATACCGCGTATGCTCTGTCGTGATTCGTTATGATCCACAAGTATCACGTTGTTTTTCGGAGTTTTCAGAAAGCATCTGCGGGTTACATATCCGGCGAACTTTCCGTCATCATATACCGCAAGTCCCCGCTTGCTCGAACTTTGCAGCAGTGACCTTGCATCATCAAACAGTTCATGTACATCAACTCCCGGCTCCTGTTCCGTCATTATATCGCGAACCTTCGGAATGCTCGTTATCTTGTTATCCCCGGACAACTCCTTCATTGCCCAGTTCGCTATATCATCAACCGACAGCAGGCCGTAGAATTCATCATTATCAAATACAGGTATTGCGCTGGGGCTGTCCTTTTCATAAAATGACGCAACAACAGTAAGAGGATCATCGGCATCGATCCGATGATCATCCGTAAGCATCACATCCCTTACCTTGGGATATACATCTCGTTTGTATTTGGGGATATCTATATCGAGCTGATCTAATATGCTCTTCGTGCTTTGTGACAGGTGTCCGCATCTGACAGGAATATATGTATTGTCCGGATCCTGCAGGTTCATAAGCCTAGCATATCCGTAGGCACTGCATACACTGTCAAGATCCGGATTCCTGTGTCCGGTTATATATATCGTTCCCATAAGTCCTCCCTAACTTTTCAGTAGTTCTTATGATACCATATATAACCGTAACCAGGGAGTGTGAAATTATTTATCCTTACGCTTTCAGATCCTTTGCTGCCACTTCCGGAAGACTGTGTCAGTATATCAAAACTCTCATCCTCATCTGTCCATACGGTCTGCGTCTCGCCGGAAAAATTATAAAATGCCAGTATCTTCTCGTCCTTATAATACCGGCCGATCCCTATCACACTGTTGGCATAGTTACTGCCAACAGGAACGAGCCAGGTGTCTGCAGCGTTAACAAATGCCTTATGTGTGCTACGAAGCCTGTACAGTTTCCTAATCGCGCCATAGATCCTGCCCTGACGCGTCGTCCGGCTCTTCCTCTTTGCGGCGCTCATCCAGTCGAATCTGCCGCGGTGAACATATCGGCTGTCTCCTGATCTTTGCGGATCATCCTTATATGAATAATCATTGAGCTGGCCTATCTCATCGCCGCTGTATAATACCGGTATCCCGGATAATATGAACAAAAATGCATGAAGCATGACATCAAGTGCTATGGATCGTGAAAGTTTTTCATCATCACGTTCCCATTCCGCCTCTTCCATACCGCACAGTGATGCCGTTGTACCGCACAGCCTCGCGTCCTTAAGTCTGGGGTCATCATTGTACAGTTCACCCCTTGAGCCGCTGTCATACGAAATATCTCTGAAATAATCATTCAGAAAACGTTTGTGGGCGGCTTCCTCCACGCCGAAACGTGACAGAAAAGCATAATCAAGCCCCCATCCTATGTCATCATGACAGCGCAGATAATTCAGGAACACATAATCCCTTGGCAGATCAAATACCTTTGACAGCTGGTCCGCCAGAAGCCGGGTGTCCTTTGTAGCCACGGTATGCCATATGCTTGCCATTGTGGTGACATTATAGAGAAGATGACACTCGGGATGTTCAGGCGTACCGAAATAAGGAACGACCTCCTTTGGTTCCATCACTATCTCGCCCAGAAGCAGCGTCCCCGGACAGACTATCTCACATGCTATGCGCATCAGTCTTACAAGTGTATGAACCTGTGGCAGATTACGGCATTTTGTCCCGAATGTCTTCCAGATATACGGAGTCGCATCCAGACGGATTATATCGACTCCGCGATTACACAGATAAAGCATATTGGCCGTCATGTCATTGAACACGACGGGATTCTGATAGTTAAGATCCCACTGGTAGGGATAAAATGTAGTCATGACAACCTTGCCGGCCTTACTGCACCATGTAAAATTACCGGGTGCGGTCGTAGGAAACACCTGCGGAACAGTCTTTTCCATTTCCGTGGGAATCTCCCAGTTGTCATAAAAGAAATATCTGTCCTGATACTCTTTTTCTCCGTTCGCTGCCCTTTTGGCCCATTCATGATCCTCACTCGTGTGGTTCATGACAAAATCAAGGCACAGACTCATCCCGCTTTCATGACAGCTACGGGCAAAATCCTCCAGATCGGACATGGTCCCAAGCTTCGGGTCTACCTTTCTGAAGTCCGATACCGCGTAGCCGCCGTCACTTCTGCCCTCCGGACTCTGAAGAAGAGGCATCAGATGGATATAGTTAACTCCGAGTTCTCTTAAATACGGCAGATGTTCAGCCGCACCCTGAAGATCGCCGGCAAAGCAGTCGGTATATGCGAGCATTCCCAAACGCTTGTTATCTTTATACCATTCCATACCCCTCCCGGCACGCCTCTTTTTATCCCACTCTTTCAGCGTACTGCTTCTGGCGCCTTCATATTCTTCGAGCATGGATACAAAGTATTCGAAAGCTGCGGTATCATTATTATACAGCTCCATATAGAGCCATTTCATCTCATCGTAGTACAACGACAGCCTTTTGGCAAAATCGGACATTTCTCACCCCTTGACAGCGCCCTCGATCATTCCGTTCATGATCTGCTTCTGTGCGATCAGGAATATGATGACCATCGGCAGTATGGCAAGAAGCGCTGCTGTCAGTATCAGATCCCACTGCTTGACGTATGATCCGACAAAAGCCTGAACCGCAACCGGGAGGGTCTTGACCTTGCCGTGCTGTCCGAGCATAAGCGAAGGCAGAAGGTAATCGTTCCATATCCACATACCGTTCAGTATCGTAACGGTAGTTATAACCGGCTTCAGAAGCGGTAATATTACCCTGAAAAAAGTTCCCTCGGGCGAACAGCCGTCAATTGCAGCTGCTTCTTCAAGATCGTATGGTACGCCCTTGATAAATCCGGCAAGTATGAACACGGTCATCGCTCCGCCGAATCCGCAGTATGCAAATACGATACCCGGAATTGACTGAAGCATGCTGATACCTACAAATTTACCGACATCACGAAACGTACTGATCAGCGGAAGCATTACAACCTGGAACGGGATGATCATCGATGCGATAAATGTCATATAGATCGCGATCGACCATTTTTTCTTGTTGTTACGGCTGATGACCCATGCAGCCATTGCACCGAGCACAGCCAGAAGGATCAGTGAGATTATCGTTATTATCGCCGATGTTCCGAATGCATACCAGAAATTAAAGTTGGTGTTGTTCACAACCGATGACAGATTGGTCTTGAGCTGTGAAAACGCACCTCCGGCAAAACTTATGGGGTTTGCAACTATGGATGCCTGATTCTTGAATGCATTTAGTACAACCAGATAAAACGGGAACAATATATAAACAGCTATGATGGCTCCTATAACGGTGCATATTGCCGCACGCGTCTTGGCTTCCTTTCCGACCTGTCTTCCTTCACCCATTACAGTTCCACCTCCTTCTTATTCGAAACACGTACCTGTATAAGCGATACAATCGCAAGGATTATGAAGAAGAATACCGCTTTGGCCTGTCCGAGTGCATAATTGTTCTTGGATATTGCCGTATTGTAAATGTTAAGTGCCAGCATCTGGGTTCCGTTTGAAAGGTAATTGCCCATAAAGTTCGGAACCGAACCTGCCCCGTTTGTCAGCGCCATATTTACATCGAACTGTTTGAATGCACTTGTCAGCGTCAGGAATGTACATATTGTTATCGTAGATGCTATCATGGGTATCTTGATCATGAACAGCGTCTCGCGGGGATTTGCTCCGTCTATCTTGGCCGCCTCAAGCACATCCACCGGAATCTGTGTCAGACCCGTTATATAGATAAGCATTATATAACCGGCATACTGCCAGATATATACGACAACGATCGCAAACAGTGCTGTTTTGGACTGTGCCAGCCATGAAATGTTGCCGGTCATCTTGATCAGAACATTATTGAACACGAACTGCCAGATATAACCAAGTACGATACCGCCTATAAGGTTGGGAAGAAAATATGAAGCCCTGAAAAAGTCTCCGCCCTTTAGTCCCGACGTACACAAAAGTGCAAGCAGGAAACCTACCAGATTGATCAGTACCATGTTCAGTATAACGAATATAAATGTGATCAGTATCGACCATATAAATGCCGGATCGCTGAACATCGTTGTATAATTGCTAAGTCCGACCACCTGCGAAAACCTTATTCCGGTCCAGTCCGTAAATGAATAACAAATACCGAGTACAAGCGGTATTATCACGGTGACCGCGAATGTGAACAGCAGCGGGAACAGGAATATCACATACACAATGTTCCTGTGATACTTCTGGGTCGGTACCAGATACAGTCCGATAAAGAACACAACGATACCGAGAACAAGCATCATTCCGCGCACTGACTCTCCGCTACCTGAAAAGGCCATGATAAGCGAAGAGATCAGGCTTACAACCCCCAGCACCATAAGTGTGGTTGAAAATAATTTCTTTAATGCAGCATCCATAGATTCACCCCGTTTCCAAAATAAGAATTTACAAACATATATTCAAAAGATCCGAAATACTTCCAAGAGCATAATCAGCGTCAGCATTTGATACCGCCGAACCATATGCGGCCGCAAGCATTCCCCCGGCCTTAGCGGCCTGTATACCGGCATCGGCGTCTTCTACCACAAGACATCCCGAAGGATCCGTGTCAAGAAGCGTGGCCGCCAGGATAAACACCTCCGGATCGGGCTTTGTTTTTGATATCATAGTCCCGTCCGATATGGCCTCAAACTGGTCGGTAAGATCGGTCTTGTCCAGAATAAACCTGGTATTTTTGCTTGATGACCCAACCGCCAGTCTGTATCCCCTCTCCTTTAGAATGTTTAAAGTGGCCCTGACGTCATCCGAAACATCGGAAGGATTCATCTGCTCCAGATATCCCCTGTATATCTCATTCTTCTTATCAGCCATCTCCCTCTTTTGTTCGGACGATAAAGGTTCACCTTCATATCGTTCCAGGATTATATCAAGGCTCTCATCCCGGCTGACTCCGCGTAATCTTTCATTAATCTTCTCATCAAAGTAGATTCCGAGTTCGTCACTCAGCCTCTTCCACGCCAGATAATGAAAACGGTCTGTATGTACGAGTACTCCGTCCAGATCAAAGATCACAGCCTGTGTTTCCATGTATCCCCCTTTCCGATCGTCTGTTTAGTGCCCCGATAATCAAATGACAGACTCTCTCCCTCAATAAGTCTGATCTCAACCGTATCGGTATCAACTGTCAATATAAGGTTTCGGCTCCTGTAAGAAAACGGGAATGAATAACTGTCCAGTCCTTTGGGGAGGAAAGGATCCACAGACAATCCGTCAGCCGTAACACGAAGTCCTGCAAACCCGTTAACTATCGCCATATAACATCCGCCCATATTGGCGGTATGAACACCGTCTTTTGTATTCTCATGACGGTTCATAAGATCAAGTTTCGCCGAATCACCGAAATACGACAGTGCCTCATCATACAGTCCGAGCATTGAAGCCGTCATGGAGAACACACATGTCGACAACGATGAATCGTGCGTGGTGATCTTCTCATAATATCTGAAACTCTTTTCCATCGTCTCCTTTGACTGAAGATCGGGAAACAGGAAATGTGCCAGTACCGTATCTGCCTGTTTGCACACCTGGTATCTGTACAGATGGAGCGGATGATAGTGCAAAAGGAGCGGAAATTCATCTGCAGGTGTGTTTGCAAGATTCCACACAGGCTTTTCAAGGAATGAATCATCCTGGGGATTGATGCCGTAATCCTCATCATACGGAAGATACATTGCATCTGAAGCTTTCTTCATCTCTTCGATCTCGTTGTCATCTATTCCGATCGAGTTCTTAAGCTTTCTTACCGCCGGATCATCCCTGAATCTTTCATATAACAGCGCTGCGAATTTCATGTTGTATGCGGCCGATGCGTTTGTATAGTAATTATTGTTCACCATACATGTATATTCATCAGGACCTGTTACCTCCTGAATACAGAATCTTCCCTTTCTGTCATATACACCCGTATCCAGCCACAGCCTCGCGGTCTCTATGAGTATCTCAAGGCCCATATTTACAAGGAATTCATCATCACCGGTCGTCAGATGATAATTGATAACGGCATAGCTTATCGCTCCGTTGATATGATAAGCCGCCGTCCCGCTCGGGAAATAACCCGAACACTCTACGCCCGTTATCGTCCGCCACGGATAGAGCGCTCCACGCTTATGTCCTACAAGCAGGGCATTCTTCCTGGCCTCATCCAGTGTCGCATACCGAAACGACAGTATATTCCTGGCAAGAGCGGGATCTGTGAGAACAAAGAACGGAACAACATACATCTCGGTATCCCAGAAGAAATGTCCTTCGTATCCTTCTCCCGAAAGACCCTTTGCCGCTATACCCGAATGTGCATCACGCGGTGCCGCACACAGAAGCTGATACATGTTAAATCCGACTGCGTCCTCAAGATCCTTGTCTCCCGCAATGCTCATATGCGAACGTTTCCAGAAACCGGCCATGTATTTTTTCTGTTCATCATACAGCCCGGTTATCGGCTGCCTGATCGCATCCGTAAGAACAGATATCACCTTCTGTTTCGGGTCCTTTTCACGGATCGAATCGGAAAATGCCGCATATTTATAAAGTGTAACTATCCTGCCGGTGCGTATCGGTACCCGGATCCTGGTGACAAGACAACCGCTCTCCTCGCGGATCATACTGTCTGCCTTATCATCGGCGGAAACGATATGATCAGTTGCGATCGCTACAAAAACGTTACTCTTGGACGTTTTGGCCAGTGAATATGACATATATTCCCGAAAACCCATATCCTGTGTTGTCAGATAACAGGGACTTGCATCAGCAAGTCTCGGGTCATCAGGATCGGAATAATTTGCCGTCTCGGGGATATGCCATGAATCAAAAACCGCTTCACCGGAAAAATTGACAGCTTCCAGTTCATATTCGATAGTGAACAGTTCCTTTACGGAAAAATGTGCCATGCGGCGTATACGGACACGGATCTCCTTTCCCGATGCCGTAACGAGATGTGTGGTACGCTCCGTGTAACCGCCGTCCATATCAAGCAGACGTTCTGCATCGATCACCTTGCTGTTTATCGGGTCAAATTCTTCACCGTTGATCGTAAGCCGGATGGTCTGGGTGTCACCGATGTTCAGCATCGTCTGCTTCTTCTCAACGAGATTGCACAGACTCTCTGCCTGTTTCATCGGAATCTCTTCATAGGCACCGGCGAGATACTGTCCGCGCATCGTCGGGAAGTATTCGGGCACGCTTTCTTCAAGCGTGCCGCGAATCCCGATGTAACCGTTTGAGTTGCCAAACAGCGTCTCATGGAGGTTTAACTCCTTCGGTTCATAATTCTCTTTTCGAATGATCTTCATCCTAGTTTGCATAGTAGTTTGTACATACCTGCTGCAGTGTGTCGAGGAAAGTCTTGGCATCCGGGAAGTTACCCATTGCGAAATCCTGGAATACAACGCCTGTTGCGTTCTGTCCGATACCTTCCTTCATTGACAGCCAGTGCCATGAGGATGTCTTACCTGCTGCCGTATACTCGGCGATCGTCTTTGCAAAAGGATCATCAGGTGAATGTGTATTGGAAGCATAAGGTGAGATAAATCCGCAGTCCTTGGCGAGTATTTCCTGGCCGCCGTCATCTGCTGCACACCATGCAAGGAACTTCTTGGCTTCTTCTACATTACCGTCCTTGTATACGCCCCACCAGTTGGGTGAGTTTGTAAGGATCGTATCCTGTCCTTCTATGAATGCATAGGGGATCATACCGATCTCAAAATTACCTGCTGCAGCATATGCATCCTTGTCATCGTTCATAAGTGTTGCACCAATCCATGAACCCTGTGTTACGAATGCATATTTGCCGGATGCAAAACCGAGAACCTGTGCATCATATGTTCCGGAAACACCTGCGGGGTCTGTATATTCGTTGAAGAGTGCTACCATCTCGGACCAGGGTGTTGCACGATCCATATCAAGCTTACCGCCGTCCTTGAACATATCGATATATGTTGTGTCATCTCTCTTAAGTCCAGAATCAAAATATGTTCCAAATATGTGCTGACCGGGTGACCACCAGAGCTGTGATGACTCTGTATAATAACCGAGTACGGATGTAAGTCCGAGTTCTTCCTTCTTGGAATCTATCGTCTCAAAAGCTTTTCTCATGCTCTCGGGACCTGTGATGCTCTTAGGATCAACCCCTGCCTTTGCAAGGATGTCTGCGTTGTATGCAAGACCGATCGCTTCCGTTGTTGTCGGAAAACCGTAAACAGCACCGTCTCTTACATATTCTGCTTCTGTATCATCTACCCATGCTTCGCCTGAAAGATCAGCAAGAAGTCCTTCCCATGTGGGATAATGGATGTCGCCTTCAAATACGAAGATGTCGGGCATGTTGTCTGCCTGGTAATAACCCTTAAGTGTTGCCTGTGTATCAATTCCGCCGCCGAGCGACTCGATCACAACCGGAACACCGGTCTTCTCTTCATAAGCTTTGGCAAGTTTCTTGAGACCTTCGTCAACCTCTACCTTGTTGTTTACAAGTCTGATACCACCCTCAGGGGTCTCAGCCGGTGCTGCCGCATCAGCCGTATCAGCTGCAGGAGCTTCGCCTGCCGGTGCTGCTGCACCGCATCCTGCAAGCAATGAGCTTACCATTGCCGTTGCAAGTAATGTTGCAATTACTTTCTTTTTCATCAGTTATCCTCCTTTTATAGTCCCGATATTAAGATCAATCGGGCAATAATTTGTTATCCTGTGACTCAATTATCAAATGTTCACCAAAAAAAGTTCAACAGCGGATTGTCTTTTTGTACCAATCGAACAAAAATGACGCAGATGTTTATGTCTATTGACCAATCCGCGTCATTATTTTAGTAAAAACTCAATTTATTTTAGTAAAATTCGTTATGATTTTACCTGTTTTTTACGAAAATCTTTTATTGTTGTTTTTCTCCATTTAACTCTGGCACCTATACGTACCGTATCATAGTCTCCCTTATGGTCGAGTATATCCACGAGAGCCTGGGCTGCCAGATATCCCCGTTCATAATCCGGAACCGTGACCGTGGTAAGTTCCGTATAGCGCGAGATTATAATATCATCAAAGCCTGCAACTGCAATATCATCGGGAATCTTGAGCCCGTTCTGTTTGAACATTCTGATCGCACCAAGCGCCATCATATCATTCGCACACACGAGTATCTGCGGCATTTCTTCGGAAAGCATCAGAATACGCGCAGCCTGGGCACCGCTCTTTTCACGCCAGTCACCCTCAAAATAATCAGTACGCGAAAACGGGATATCATGCTCCCGAAGAGCATCACGAAAAGCCGCATACCTGTCCTTGTTATCACAGGTGTTAAGTCCCGCAAGAAAAGCGAACTTCTCATAACCGGTTTCTATAAGGCCCTCTATAAGCTGCTTTTCAGCGGCATAATTGTTGACGACTATGCTCTTTACTCCGCCGCATTCCATCTCACGGTCCAGAACGATTATCGGTATTCCCTTTCCGGCAACGCTTTCAAGGTCAGAATCACTTGTCTTGACATCGTTCACGATACAACCGCATATCACATCCGGGTCGGCATACCGGGAAAAATTGTCGCCTGTACATATTAGCATACTGTAATCTCTGGAACTGAGGAAATCACTTATACCATGCAGTATGTCCAGATAATACAGGGCATCAAAATCACTGATATTACATATGACTGTATTATTACCGCGTTTTTTTGACGCGGGTATTTCATAACCGAGTTCCGCTGCGATACGCAGTATCTTATCCCGCGTAGCGGCAGAAGCGCTGTTTTTGTTATGCAGAACATTTGATACTGTCGAGATCGATACTCCCGCTTGCTCGGCAATGTCACGGATACCTGCCATGCTTGTTCTCCCTGTGGTCTGTTATTTAGTCATTTAGCCTTATATGAACATTGTAACATATAAATTAAAATTTTAGTTGACTTTTGCCTCACAGATGATAAAAATGATATACACCTTTCAAAAAACAGGAGGCAGATAATTATGAACGAAAAAAGAGCATGGTGGAAAGAATCGGTAATATATCAGATATATCCCAGAAGTTTTGCCGACAGTAACGGCGACGGTATCGGCGATCTTAACGGTATAACGGAGCATCTTCCGTATCTGAAGAAACTCGGGGTTGATGTTATCTGGCTGTCTCCGATATATAAGAGCCCGAATGATGATAACGGATACGATATCTCCGACTATCGGGACATCATGACAGAGTTCGGGACCATGGACGATTTTGACAGGATGCTTGCAAAAGCTCATGAACTGGGTCTTCGGATCGTTATGGATCTGGTCGTAAACCATACATCGGATGAGCACAGATGGTTCATCGAAAGCAGGAGTTCAAAGGATAATCCGTACAGGGATTACTATATCTGGAAGGACGGTAAAGGCGATGAGCCTCCGACAAACTGGCAGTCTATGTTCTCGGGGTCAGCGTGGCAGTTTGATGAAACTACCGGCCAGTATTATCTGCACTGTTTCACAAAAAAGCAGCCTGATCTTAACTGGGATAATGAAGCAGTCAGAAACTCGGTCTATGAAATGATGACCTGGTGGTGTGATAAGGGCATAGACGGATTTCGTATGGATGTCATCAGCATGATAAGCAAGGATCCCGCATATCCCGAAGGACCGTTATCCGACGGACTTTACGGAGAGCTGCTCCCATATGTGGCAAACGGTCCCCGGGTACACGAATATCTGCAGGAAATGAACCGGCGTGTGCTTAGTAAATACGACATTATGACTGTCGGTGAAACTGCAGGCGTTACGATCGATGAGGCCAAAAAATATGCAAATAACGAAGGGACCGAACTCGGAATGGTCTTCCATTTTGAACATGTGGATACCGATGCAACAACGACGCCGATACTCGGAAAATGGGGGTACGATCATCCGGATCTTAGGAAACTTCGCCCGATACTGAACAAGTGGCAGATCGAGCTAGAGGGTAAAGCGTGGGGAAGCCTGTACTGGGATAACCACGACCAGCCCCGTGTCGTTTCACGTTTCGGAAATGATTCCGACAGATACCGTGTGGTTTCTGCCAAGATGCTCGCCACTCTGCTTCACATGATGAAGGGAACTCCGTATGTATATCAGGGCGAGGAGCTCGGCATGACCAACATGACCTTCACTTCAGTTTCCGATTGCAGGGATGTTGAGGAGATCAACGCATACAGACAGTATGTCGAGGAGCATAATATGATATCAGCCGAGGAAATGCTGAAGTGCTTTTCCGCGATAGCCAGGGATAATGCCAGGACACCGATGCAGTGGGATTCAAGCGAAAACGCCGGATTTACAACCGGAACACCATGGATCAAAGTGAATCCGAATTACAAGGATATAAATGCCGCATCCCAGACAGATGATCCGGATTCGATATTTAGCTATTATCAAAAGCTCATAAGATTACGTCACGAATACGATATCATTGTATACGGACGCTTCAGTCCGCTTCTTGAAGACAGCGACTGCATATATGCATATGAGCGGATACTTGACGGCATGACGCTTACGGTTGCATGCAACTGGACTGAAAAAGAAGTAAAATGCAGTCTGTTCGACTGCACTTACGATAAAGAACTCATATCAAATTACAGCGAGCACAAGCCGGGTATACTTCAGCCATACGAGGCCAGAGTCATACTGCACTGAATGTCATTTGACACGTTTGGCTACTACGACAAACCTCTCCGCATCCTTCTCATAGTCGCATGTGGAGAGGGTTATTATGTCCTCTCCGTATGATGCACGAACACCTGTGTCATACAATGATTTTTCTGCCATGTCATGCATCGCCGAGTCCCACTCCTCCTGGGAATTGGCATCAATGAACTGATAATATTTGAAGGCAACCTCGGCCTCATCATATACGTTATCACCAAATACAAACATTACCTGATACTTTCCCTTGTTATAGAGCGTATCAAAAAAGATATAAGGATGCTCCCTCGCGAACTCCTCCTGTTTGTATTTTTTCAGATCCCCGAACATCTTGCCGCTCTTCATATTATGCCCGTACATTATGATGTTCTGGCTGCGCGGCCAGATGGAACATTCACTGTCAATAAAGATCGATCCGTTATTGTCCTTTTCCTGATTGAAATTATGATCGAGATAATAATCATTACTCTGACTCTGCATAACGGGATAATCGATCAGAGTATCATCTATCCTGACCCACCCTACCAGACTCTTATTGTTGTTATACAGCGTAATGTAATCTTCGAGAATATCAGGAGCATCCTCCTGTCCGGTCAGATGTATCTCAACTGATTTTTTTTTCTGTCTGAAATCCTTACCCTTAAGATCTGACAGACGCTCATAATTTGTCTGTGTGTCCCCTGCTTCCTTGACATAAAAAGCAAAATAGCTAAGACACCCTATACCTATGACGGCAAATATCCATGTGATTATCTTACGGATCTTAATCGACCGGGGCAGATCACGAAAGCGAATTTTCTTCCTACGCGCCATCGGTCTTACCTCCGTCGGCTTTATCTTTGTCAAATACACCCGCACCTTTTGCGGGTTTTAAAAAGAACAAACGGTACTGCATGATCCCGTCCTTTGATCCTCTTTCACATTTATCGCATAAAATAGCCAGCAGTTCGTTCATAACGGAACAGAATTCGTCAAATATGACTTCATCGTAATTCCCGAGTCTTGTATCGATCAGAAAATCCGCTCTTATAACATTCGGGCCTTCCCTGAGTTCAAGCTTGGCACGGTATCTTTCCATGTTTGCGGTAAAACCGAAGCTAACGAAGTGACATACAAAACCTATGAGTTCACCCAGTTCACTTTTTTTAATGCAGTCCGCTCCGGTGATCCTGAAATACTTCTGCTGCTCGGTATTATTGACATTATCCTCTATAAACCTGAAATATTCTTCCGGTTCAAATGAACTGATTATGAACCTTTCCACGAATTCATTCAGTTCATCCGCAAAAAAGGAACTTATACGGTAAGCATATTCCTTCGGAAGATCCATGCACATACTGTCAATACAGGTTGCATAAAGTTTAATGATATGGGAATACGATTCAACTCTCGAATTAAGGACCGCAGACATCTCCTCCATGGAGTTCTTGTAAAGTTTTTCCTTTTCGCGAAGAGCCGCGGCTTCCGTACGAAGCTTCTCTTCCGCATTGTAGAATTTTACCTCTATGTCAAACATATCCGAAAGAGTCTCGACAGAGAAACTGTCCCTCGGGATTATCCGTGACATCTCATACTCATTAAAGAGATTGACGGCCATCTCGGTGTTGTTTTCCTCATATATAAAGATAAAACGGGCGTCGGGATTGTCGTCGGATACTATCTGGGCTATCTCCTCACCACTCATGATACTCATTGAAAGTGTCATGGCGCAGACAGCTATATCTCCTCTCCCGGACAGCTCGACCGCCTCTTCACTCGTGGAAGCAAACAAAAACTCATAACCGGTTTTGTACGCAAAACCGGTCCTGATCCTCTCTAGCAGAAATTTGTCTTCACTGATGAACAGACCCTTTAACATCCGACTCCTCTGACTTTCACTTCATTACGATGTTAACTATCTTGCCCGGAACGTAGATCTCCTTGACGATATTGCCTGTCAGCTTGTCGGCAACAGCCTCCTTACCCTTTGCTATGGCTGATTCTTTGCTCTCATCCTTGTCAATGGTAACTGTCGCACGAAGCTTACCGTTGATCTGAACTGCAATCTCGATTGTCTGGTCGACGGTCTTGGCGGCATCATATTCAGGCCAGGAGGCAACGGCAACCATTCCTTCGCCGCCAAGCTGCTCCCACAGTTCCTCGCATATATGAGGTGCGAACGGTGACAGAAGCTTTATGAATACGAATATCTCATCCTTTGTAATGGAACCGTTTGCATATACCTCATTGATAAAGGTCATCATTGCGGCAACAGCGGTATTGAACTTCATCTGCTCAATATCCTCGGTAACCTTCCTGATCATCTTGTGAAGGCTGACCTCAAGGGACTTATCGCCCGGCTTCTTATCAACCATCTCGGGAAGAGCCGCAAATCGGTCCATAAATCTCTTACATCCCTTAACGCCGTTCTCGCTCCATGGAGTAGCTGCACCGTAATCTCCCATAAAGAGGACATACAGACGAAGTGTATCAGCACCGTACTGCTTAACTATATCCATCGGATCAACAACATTTCCCTTGCTCTTACTCATCTTGTCTCCGTCAGGCCCCAATATCAGTCCCTGATAGGATCGCTTCGCATAAGGCTCGGGAGTGTTCACCACACCTATGTCATAGAGGAATCTGTGCCAGAACCTCGAATATATAAGGTGGCGTGTTACATGTTCCATGCCGCCGTTATACCAGTCAACAGGCATCCAGTATTTCAGCTTTTCGGGATCAGCCAGTGCCTTATCATTCTTCGGATCGCAGAATCTGAGGAAATACCAGGAGCTGCCGGCCCACTGAGGCATCGTATCCGTTTCACGTTTTGCATCACCGCCGCATTTCGGGCACTTGCAGTTGACAAACGAATCTATTTTTGCAAGAGGTGAATTGCCGTCCTCACCGGGCTCGAAATTCTCAACATCCGGAAGTGTCAGAGGAAGCTCCTCATAGGGTACTCCGACAACTCCGCATTTAGGACAGTGGATCAGAGGAATAGGTTCACCCCAATACCTTTGTCTGTTAAATGCCCAGTCCTTCATCTTGTACTGGATACCTTTTTTGCCGATGCCCTTTTCCTGCAGGAATTCGAGCATCCTGGCGATGGAATCCTTCTTGTTCGTAAGACCGTTCAGGAAATCGGAGTTGATCATGTTGCCGTCACCGGAATATGCTTCAACACTGATATCCCCGCCTTCTATAACCTGAATGATATCAACACCGAACTTCTTTGCGAACTCCCAGTCACGCTGATCATGTGCGGGCACGGCCATGATCGCACCGGTACCGTATCCCATCATAACGTAATCAGCTATGAAGATAGGTATCTCCTTACCGTTCACCGGGTTGATCGCACTCATGCCGTCAAGCTTGACACCGGTCTTATCCTTTACAAGCTGTGTACGTTCAAACTCAGTCTTCTTCGCACATTCCTCGCGGTATTTTTCAACCTCATCAAAGTTGTTCAGCTTATCCTTGTACTTATCTATAAGAGGATGTTCCGGAGCCATTACCATGAACGTAACCCCGAAAAGCGTATCTGCTCTCGTCGTATAGATCTCGAGCTTCTCGTCAATATCCTTAAGAGTAAAATCAACAAATGCTCCTTCACTCTTTCCTATCCAGTTGATCTCCTGCTGCTTTACGTTTTCGGGAAAGTCAACTGTATCAAGTCCCTCAAGGAGCTTGTCCGCATAATCGGTAATACGAAGGTACCATACGGATTTTTCCTTCTGTACTACGTCACTGTGACACACATCACATTTTCCGCCCTGTGAATCTTCATTGGAAAGAACAACCTTACAGTGCGGACAATAATTAACAAGCGTATTTGCCCTGAATACAAGACCCTTTTCAAACAGTTTAAGGAATATCCACTGAGTCCATTTATAATAATCCGGATCACTGGTTGACAGATCCCTGTCCCAGTCAAAAGAATATCCTACAGTCTTGAGCTGCTCTGTAAAATGCTCAATATTCTTCTGTGTTATGATCGCCGGATGTGTACCAGTCTTGATCGCATAGTTCTCGGCAGGAAGCCCAAACGAATCAAACCCCATGGGGAACATTACATTGTACCCCTGCATACGTCTCTTTCTCGCGATCACCTCGATACTTGAATAAGCCTTGATATGTCCGACATGCATGCCTGCACCCGAAGGATACGGGAACTCTACGAGGCCGTAAAACTTCGGTTTATCTCCGCCGTCTTCGGCCTTAAACACTCCGGTCTCTTCCCATCTTTTCTGCCACTTTTTCTCGATAGCTTCATGATCATAAACTCTTGCCATAACTTTACTCCTCTTTTTCTCCTATATAATAAAATCCTTTACATTCCGTCAGTTTAACAGGAACTATACTTCCTATAAGTGATGCATCCCCCGGAAAATGTACGTTCAGATTATTTGAAAGCCTTCCTGTGACAAGCGTCGGATCCTGTCTGTTTATGTCCTCGACAAGCACTTCCTTTACCTGTCCTTCTATGAGCATCGCTCTCTTAACACTCATCTCCTGGACCTTTGCCAGTACCCTGTCAAAGTTTGCCCGGACAACTTCCTTCGGCACCTGATCCGGCATCGATGCCGCAACGGTTCCTGTCCGTTTAGAATATATGAAAGTGAATGCTCCGTCAAATCCGACCTTGTTGATAACATCGATCGTATCATCCACATCAGCATCAGTCTCTCCCGGATAACCTATGATAATATCCGTTGTTATTGCTATGTCCGGTATTCTCTCCCTGATACGAAGTGCCAGGTCTGTATACTGCTCCTTGGTATAATGCCGGTTCATCGACTCAAGTATCCGTGTTGATCCCGACTGAAGCGGAAGATGTATGTGTCTGCAGATCTTATCGGACCCTACCATCACTTCTATAAGTTCATCAGACAGATCCTTCGGATGACTGGTCATAAACCTGACTCTTCTGATACCTTCCACTTCGCAGACCCTCTGAAGAAGCTGCGCAAATGTGATCTGCTCATCGAGTCCCCGGCCGTATGAATTGACATTCTGTCCGAGAAGCATGACCTCAACTACTCCGTCAGCAGCCAGGCGCTTTATCTCATCGATTATATCGGCACTATTCCTGCTCCTCTCTCGTCCCCGTACATAGGGCACGATACAGTAGCTGCAGAAATTGTTACACCCGAACATTATATTCACACCGGACTTGAAAGAATAGTTTCTCTTTACCGGTATATCCTCAACTATCCTGTCCGTTTCGTCCCATATCTCAACGACCGTATCATTTTTTTTACTGCTCTCATCCCTTGTCAGCACTCTTACGAGTAATGCGGGAAAATCAAACAGGTTATGTGTTCCGAACACAAGGTCAACAAACGGAAAACTTGTAAGGATCTTTTCTCTCGCACTCTTCTCCTGGGAGAGACACCCGCATACTCCGATCAGCATATCACGCCGTTCACGCTTTATCGCACCAATACTTCCCAAATGCCCGAAGAATTTCTGATTGGCGTTATCCCTGACAGTACATGTATTATATATGACTATATCAGCCTTAAGTTCATCATCTTCACGGATAAACCCGCATTGCTCGAGGATGCCCGACAACTTCTCCGAATCCCTGGCATTCATCTGGCAGCCGAAAGTCGTTACATGATATGTCAGCTCTCTCCCCGATTTGTCTGCCTTATCCTGTACAAGATTCCTTGCAACCTTAATAAACTGCCTGACTTTGTCGGACTCGGCCACATCCTTTTCATTTATATTATCAATAACACTTGCCATATCGTTCATCTGCTGTATACACCGGAATCGGTAATGACCATATCCATAGCCCGGTCGCTTTCTTCGGTTTCGAATTCATCCGTTATCTGTACGTCATAAGCAAGACCTATGACAGTTCGCGGGCTGTTGCGTCTGATATACCTGTCGTAAAACGCCTTGCCGTATCCTATCCTGTTACACTTTCTGTCAAACGCCACACCGGGAACGATACAGATATCCGCAGTTTCATCAAATAATGTGTCAACCCCGGTCTCATCCGGTTCAAGTATGCCTTTATAACCGGGAACGAGCTGATCGAGGGATCTGACAGTATAAAAGGTCAAATCGGGTTCTCCATCAATGATCCTTGACAGTGGATAGGCTACCTTTTTTCCGTCCCTTACAGCCCTGTCAAATATGATGTCCGTATCAACTTCATCATTATAAGCCTTATATAAAAGTATGGATTCAGCCTCGGCATATTCGCGGCTTGCAAGAAACCGCTCACATATTATCCCGGATCTTCTCCCGCACTCCCTGCTTCCGAGCTCCCGGCGTTTTTGAAGCTTATCCTTGCGGACAAGAGCTTTTTTCGTTCTGATGTTTCCGGTATATTCTTCACCGCTCATCCGCACGACTCCTCATTCGTTCCCTGATGATATCCTCTATGTCGAAACCGCTGTTGGGATCGGCCGTAAAAAGTGTCCCGTAATTTCTTCCTTCCATTATCTTATGGATGACCGAAACATCCTTGCCGTTTGCTATAACCATGTCGGCACCGCTTGACGTGGCTACCTTTGCCGCCATTATCTTGGCGTTCATCCCGCCTGTTCCTATACTCGTTCCGGTGGTGGGTT
>JBGUNV010000079.1:0-7855 GCA_045117595.1 Lachnospiraceae bacterium | reverse complement strand
GGATCAGTCTAATACGCCAAAGGGCCATAGTGCCAAAAATGATGGCACTTTGGATGACACTATGGCATATAAGATAATTGTGGTGATTCGCAGCAAGCCGGATATTACACTTGATCAATTGTCAACAGAGACCGGAATTGCCAGAAGAACATTGGTGAGATATATGAGTGCTCTTAAGGAAGCTGGCCGTATAGAACGGGTTGGTGGAAAAAGATACGGACATTGGGAAATTAGGGATGATATGAAGTAAGACGCCTTGATGCTTCGGATATACAGTTTATACGACAACGGCAGAAGAGGTCGGTGAAGGGCAAGATCAATAAATGAAGCAGGGATTTGAGATATGAAATTGCAGGATTATAAGAAGTTCATAACAGCGGCGTTTGTTAACAATACAAGAAGGGGCTTTGCTGACTGGCGAGACTGCGGCGGCCTTTGCATGGATGTGACGGAAGGTCTGGAAGGTGCTAAGGAAGGGCTAAGTGCTGAGAGCAGATATGCGGATCTTTTTGAACTCTGTAATTGGACATATGTAAAGTGGAGCAATACTGATAAGGATGATTCCAACGGAGAAACGCAAGATTTTTGTGCGTGTGTTTATGATATTTGGGAAACCATATATAAAAATGGGGAGCAGATCCTTTCTCACGAACAAATGCTGGATATATTATTGGAGCATCTGGACGGAAGAGTCTTTGACTATATGGAGGATGGAATCTATGATTTTGTCCTTAAGCATTTTAAGAGCGATGATGAGCTTGCAAAAAAAGAACAGTTCCTTTTGAAAGTTATGGATGATTTGAAACGTCAGATTCCTGAAAAGGAGATCTTGAAGTATTCACTTCATGTAAAGGAAGATTACTATGTAAGGGTTCTGGCTGACCAGAAGAGACCAATACAGGAGATCAGGGATTTCTTAAGATCCAGCGACAGATATACTAATAAAGAGTTGTTGGCAAAGATTGAGACAGAATATGGTAATTATGATGAAGCAATCAGGCTCTACAGAGAACAGATAGGTAGTCGTTCGGACTCATACTGGTCTGATGGACCGAGAAAAGCTCTGATGGAAATATATAGGATACAAGGAGATACGGCGGCTTATAACGCAGAACTTTACAATATGATGGTAGCTCATACCGGTGATGAGAAGTATTATCTGGAATACAAGGCTCTATTCACCGCTGAAAAGTGGAAGGTCAGATGGGAAGAATTACTGAACGAATTTGCTGACAAATTGCCGGCGATCAATCTCTGGTTAAGCATTGAGGACAGATATGACCTAATCATGGATAATGCAGAGCCTGACAACGAATACGTTATTGATGCCTATGGAAAGAAGCTTTTTAGTATGTATCCGGACAGGTGCCTGAAGGTATTGGCAAATGCGGCAGACAGGCAGGCTCGTACTTCAAAGAATAGGCGCGATTACAAGTATATAGCAAGAACTTTGAAGAAAATAGCAACTCGGCCGGGAGGCAGGGAGCTTGCGGCTGAACTGGCAGCAAAGTTTAGAGCGCAGTATCCGAGAAGATCTGCAATGATAGACGAACTGAAACGGTTTTGAGATTGAGGAGATTGGGTTATGGTAGAGATATCAAAGGCAGATTGGAAACTGTTTCGCGAAAGAGTTCCTAAATGGCAGGAGCATTATATGGAGCAATTGACAAAGAAGTATATCGAAATGTTGAGTTCTCCGGGAAATGCTTCTGATCACTTTTGGGAACTTGAAAAGAGAATCAAAAATGATAAGAAGCATCCGGGGGTGATGCTGGAAATAAATAAATCCGAAGCTATATGGGATATTGCCATATTCATAAAAAAGAAGGTCATCACTCTGAATGATCTGGAAGGATTCAGTGAAGATCTGATTGATTCAGTAACAGAGATAATAAATCGATAGAAAGATGGCCGCACCCGTAAACGAATAAGGTTTAAATTCCGCGTAGATTATGACGTTTACGACGGTGGCAAGGTGTTGCTCAACGAAAACAACGTTGAGACGGTAGTGCTTTTGAGTAACAAAAAGGTGGATGGGTATATTGATATTGAGCTGAACTTGTAGTGATCATATAATTCCAGTTGCACATCTTATCATATAAATATGCAATAATTGCATGCGCGACTTGACATAAACGTGCAATTATTGCACAATCTTATCAAGGAGGTATATGCAAATGACCGAATTGAGGAAAGTGCGAACATCCAAGAGACTGACACAGCAGGAGGCAGCAGACAGGATCGGAGTATCGTTAAGATCATATGTATCTTATGAAAATGATGAGACAAAGAGCACAAGTGCGAAATATCGTTTCCTGCTGCATGAACTCGAGATGATCGATCCGATAGATGAAGAGCATGGTGTCTTATCAAGAGATGAAATAATAAAGATATGCAGTGAAATCCTGTCAGAATATGACGTGGATTTTTGTTATCTTTTCGGATCATACGCCAAAGGGACCGCAACCGGAACGAGCGATGTGGATCTGCTGATTCCAGCAAAGATCACCGGACTTAAATACTATGAGCTTGTAGAGAGATTAAGAGTAGCACTTCATAAGAAAGTTGATATGCTCGATACAAAACAACTGTTGAAGAACGAAACTTTGCTTAATGAAATCCTTAAGGATGGTATACGGATTTATAGTTTATTCAACTCTGAAAGATGATATCCCGGAGTTACTTAAAACAATAAAAACAGACAAGGGATCGAATAATGGATATTAAGATACGGGAATGGAAAATCGAGGATAAATCGGATCTTGCAGAAAATCTGAATAATATAAAAATCCTGAATAATCTGCGGGATGGATTGCCTTATCCTTATACGGAAGATGATGCAGAAGATTTTATCCGGGCTATGCTGTCGGCGGATAAAGATAAAACGTTCGCATTTGCGATTACATTGGATGGCAAGGTTATCGGGAGCATCGGAGTATTTCGTCAGGAAAACATTCATTTCCGGACAGCGGAAATGGGATACTATATTGGTGAGAAATACTGGGGTAACGGATACGTGACAGAGGCTGTGAGACTGGCATGTGATTTTGTTTTTGAAAATACCGATATAATCAGGATTTTTGCTGAGCCGTTCGCTTATAATAATGCTTCCTGTTGTGTTTTGGAAAAAGCAGGATTTATCTGTGAAGGTGTCCTCAGGAGTAACGCATACAAGAACGGAACCATCGTAGATATGAAAATGTACGCACTGGTAAAGCGATAAATAATTTGTGTATTATTCAAAAAACGGAAATTGAGGAGTTGCTATATTTATGAAAATAGAGTATAGACAAGCGCGCATTGATGACGCTGAGCTATTGGTAAATATTTATAATGCTTCTTTTTATGACGATTATGTGCGATACGGTTCGTGCCAGGGATATGGACAAACAAAGGAAATGATGGAAGAGTCTATCGGTAAATACCTGAAACACATCATACTATGTGATAATGAACCTGTTGGATGTGTTTCGTGTATAAAACTGGATAATGGAGTGTATGAGGTTGGTTGTTTGTGCGTTATTCCTGAGTATCAGGGCAAAGGGATCGGGACACAGGCAATACGATATGTAAAGACATTTTATGAAGATTGGGAGAGGATCACTTTAGTAACACCAATAGATAAGAAAGAAAATGTGAAGTTTTATACTGAAAAATGTGGTTTTCGAATAGAATCAACTGAAAGAGACGACAATGTTGAACTTGTTCGATTTGTTGCTGAAGCGTATTTACGGGCTTTGTAGGCGTTTTTGAAGGAGATAGATCGTCAAAATACAGGGCTGGAAAAATGTACTTTTGATGCTGACAGGGGTCAGGGTGTAAAAGAAATATACTTATCAGCGAACTTGTTCGAATGTACACAGATATGTACATTTTACTATTGTACGCAGACAGGTATTATGATTGTACGCCAAGAGGTTAGAAGGAAATTCCAGAGCATTGGAAATGTACAAATGAGGCGATAAGGAATTGTTAAGAGTAAGAAATGCAACAGAAAATGATTTTGACAGGATCATGGAAATATATAGATATGCTCAGGATTTTATGATCATCTCCGGAAATCCGACTCAGTGGGCACATAATTATCCCAATCCTGAGTTAATAAAATCAGATATCCGGAACAGCGTATGTAAGGTAATACACGACGATGAGGTTATACATGGTGTGTTTGCACTATTTGAAGGAAAAGATCCGACATACAACTTCATTGAAAACGGTGAGTGGCTGAATGATGCCCCTTATGTAACAATCCACAGAATTGCAGGAGATGGGCAGGTACATGGAATACTTCGTTGCGCTGTGGATCACTGTCGGTGTATTTCTTCCAATATTCGGATAGATACGCATGAGGATAACAAGATCATGCAACGGCAGATTGAGAAAAACGGATTTAAGAAATGTGGGATAATCTATATTGAAGATGGTTCGCCAAGACTTGCATATCATTTGGAACTTGGATAGTTTAGTATAGGTTCAATTGGAATATATTCCGGCATAGTTTACTAGGGAGATTTTATGATAACAGTAAATCTGTACTACAAGGGAATAAACGGAAACGCACGTGCGTTTGCGGATGAAATGGAATCATCAGGTATCGCTGACGCTATTCGGGCAGAAGAAGGGAATCTGAGGTATGAATATTTTCAACCTCTCAATGACCCCGAGACTGTATTGCTCATTGATTCGTGGTCAGATCAGGAGGCTATAGATGCACATCATGCATCACCGATGATGAAGCAACTTGCCGAGCTTCGCGATAAATATGATCTTCACATGATAGTGGAACGATTTGTTAGCGAAGAATATAAATCGGATGAGAAGTACTTAAGGAAATAATGATTTCAGGATAGTTTAGAAGGACAAAAGAAAAAATGAATAATAAAACAATTGAAAAGTTTATTAGAAAACAAAGGGTTGCCTTTATCTGTTCTGTTGACGAAGAGGGATTTCCAAATGTTAAAGCGATGCTGAAGCCGAGAAAGATGGAAGGCTTACATAGTTTTTATTTTTCGACAAACACATCTTCAATGAGAGTAAAGCAGTATATGAATAATCCCAACGCCTGTATTTACTTCTATCATAAGGGCTTTATTAAGTATGTGGGTGTTATGCTGAAAGGCAAAATGGAAGTGCTTACTGACCAAGAGACAAAAGATATAATCTGGCGTAAAGGCGACAAATTGTTCTATAAGGGCGGGGTTACTGATCCGGATTATTGCGTTTTAAAGTTTATCGCTGAAAGTGGGAGATATTATTGCGATTTGAAGACAGAAAGCTTTGCAATCGAATAGCGAGTTATATTCCAGTCTGCAAATAAAAAGTCAAGCTTATTTTTGCGTATTATTTGATGTTTTTATGCTTGTATTTTTGGCACAAAAATAAGACCGCCTTAACGTAAATAGAGGCTTTTAATCTGTTTGATAATAAGCAATATGCTGCCGGTAAATTGCGGGAGTAGCACGGAGACATGGTTATTCAGGAATATGGTACTGAACACAAAGAGACGATCCTTTTGCTACATGGTGGTGGATTGTCATGGTGGAACTATCGTGATGCTGCAGAACTTTTGCAAGATGAGTATCACGTCATCCTTCCAATTCTGGACGGGCACGCGGGAAGTGACCGATCATTTACTTCAATTGAAGAAAATGCATCTGAGATCATCGAATTTATCGACAAAAATTTGAGTGGATCGGTTTTGCTGATTGGAGGTCTTTCTCTTGGAGGACAGATCCTGCTTGAAATGTTGTCACAACGCATAGATATCTGTTCCTTTGCTTTGGTTGAGAGTGCAGCTGTTATTCCATCAAAGCTGACAAATGCATTGATAGGTCCGGCATTTGGTAGTAGTTATGGCCTGATTAAGAACAGAGGTTTTGCCAGACTACAATTTCAGTTTTTGCACATAAAACAGAACCTTTTTGAGGAATACTACCGGGATACATGTCAAATAAGCAAGCAGGACATGATTGCCTTTTTAAAGGCCAATACGGCCTATGAGCTGAAGGATTCTTTCTGCGAAACAACTGCTGAGGTACATGTTTATGTCGGAGAAAAGGAGACCAGAGAAATTTTACACTCAGCAGATGCTATTTGCAAAATGCTTCCGTCCGGAAGGCTACACCGCTTGAATGGTCTCAAACATGGGGAATTCTCCATTAACTATGCCGACAAGTTTGCTGATGCAATACAGAAAATATTAAACTCCAGATGAATGACATGGAAGATGTCTCATAGAGTTTATTTGTGAGCAATACAAAGATCGGTATGAGGTTATTCAGGTTGGGACCGGCGACAGCCCGCTTACAATTCCGTTTTATGAAAAATGTGGTTTTAGGAGACATCATATTATCAAGGATTTCTTTGTGAAAAACTATGATCACCCTATATTTGAAGAAGGTGTGCAATTGGTGGATATGATATATCTGCGTAAATGTCTGCACAGTAATCTGGAAACGGAACGTTTAATTCTGCGCCATTGGAACGTAAACGATGCAGAGGATCTGTACAGATTTGCCAGTGATCCGGCTGTAGGTCCGATCGCAGGATGGCCTGCGCATCAGAGCATTGAAGAGAGCCGGGATGTAATAAAGAATGTCTTTAACGGAAAAGAGGCTTATGCTGTTTGTCTGAAAGAAGATAGCAAGGCTATCGGTGCAATCGAACTGAAGCTGAACGGGCATACGGATATGACTGACCGGGATGACGAATGCGAGATGGGATACTGGCTTGGCAGACCGTTTTGGGGACAGGGTATCATTCCGGAAGCTGTGAAGGAAATGCTTCGACACGCTTTTGAAGACCTAGCTATGCAGAAGGTCTGGATCGGTTATTACGATGGCAATATCAAGTCCAAACGAGTCCAGGAAAAGTGCGGATTCAAGTATCAGTGGCGATCCGAAAATGTGGATGTGCCGCTGATGCACGAGAAGCGGACAGGCCACGTGAGCTTGATGACGAAGGAAGATTGGGAAACATCACACAGGACTATGAAACGAGAACTTGGGATTGCGCGCTGCGGGCTGGCTTGCTGCTTATGCTCCGAGAATGTTACATGTAAAGGATGTAAACGCGATGGTTTTATGGAACTTTCATGGTGTAAGGATGCAGAATGGTGTGAAGTTCGCAGATGCGGTATTGAAAAAAACCTGAGTGGGTGCTATGAGTGCAACCCTGCGGAATGCCGTAAGGGTTTATATGCAGAAAAAATAAAGCCAAGGGCTTTTGCGGAATATGCCCGGAGGTATGGACTTGAAGAACTTCTTGATTGCTTGGAACGTAATGAACGAGCAGGCGTTGTCTATCATCGTGAAGGAATAACGGGTGACTACGATGATTTTGATGATTTAGAGGAACTGATTGATTTTATCAAAACCGGTAAAAAAGATGTGTATAGATTTGAAGCCGATAGCACGAGAGGATATTGAAACAGTCTGGAAGATGCAGGTGGAAGCATTCTCGGATCTTTTGGAAAAATATCAGGATTATGATATGAGTCCCGCGGCTGAAGACATGGATAAAGTATTAGCAAGGTTTGAGCAGCCGTGGACGACATATTTCTTCATTATGGCAAATAATGAGAAGGTAGGAGTGGTCCGTGTTGTAGATAAGAAAGACGGGAGCAGAAAGCGGATCTCTCCTATTTGGATCATGCCTGAGTACCGAAATAAAGGATATGCACAGCAGGCAATTCTTGCGGCGGAGAAAAAATATGGATCAAACCATTGGTGTCTGGATACCATATTACAGGAAAAAGGCAATCTTCATTTGTATGAGAAACTTGGCTATCATCAGACAGGCAGAATTGATAGAGTTAACGATCGTATGGATATAGTGTACTACGAAAAAGATTGAG
>JBGUNV010000078.1:0-25000 GCA_045117595.1 Lachnospiraceae bacterium | reverse complement strand
TAATGCCGTCCTCTTGTTCCTCGAATCTGCCATGATTATTGCCGTATTATTTACCTTCGGATCTTGTGACCTGATGAAGCTTGATCTCAAAATCCTGTCTCTCCTTCTGTTTGAGGGAATTAAGGATCATCCCCGAGAAGAACGACTGGATCGATGCAAGTGCTACAAATCCGCACACTACAAGAGTAGGAATCTTCGACACGGTATGTGTTCTGACAA
The DNA here is from genome assembly GCA_045117595.1 of Lachnospiraceae bacterium. Classification (GTDB taxonomy): domain Bacteria; phylum Bacillota; class Clostridia; order Lachnospirales; family Lachnospiraceae; genus UBA2868. The sequence goes on along the minus strand of JBGUNV010000078.1, from coordinate 24,781 downwards.
AATCCGCGAACACCGGTACGAAGAATGCAAATGCCACGAGAAGCATAAGCGCGGAAAGCCCCGCAAAAAACTGCAAAGGCTTGTATATCCTGTAGAAATTGATTATTGTGAACAGCACCTTGATCCCGTCACCGACGGTATTCAGCTTGGATTCGCTTCCTTCGGGACGGTCCCTGTACTGTACGATGACATTTTCAACCGCCATGTTCTTGTCTATAGCATGGATCGTCATCTCTGTCTCTATCTCAAAGCCCTCAGACAATACCGGGAACGTCTTCACAAACCGATAGGAGAAGGCCCTGTATCCTGTCATTATATCCGTAATGTCGCTGTGAAACAGCACATTTATGGACTTCTTGACTATGCTGTTACCGAAATTGTGAAACAGCCGCTTATTTTCCGTAAAGTAAGTACTCGACAGCCGGTCGCCTACTACCATGTCAGCATTACGGTCAAGTACCGCCTCAACCATCTGCCTTGCACTGTCTGCAGGATAAGTATCATCACCGTCGACCATCAGATAGCATTCGGCATCTATCTCCATGAACATGCGGCGCATGACATTTCCCTTGCCCTGCTTATGCTCATACCTTACGACGGCACCTGCCTCTTCGGCAAGCCTGGCGGTATCATCGGTAGAATTGTTATCATACACATATATAACGGCCTCGGGAAGTGCATCCTTGTAGTCATGCACAACCTTGGCGATCGTCCTGCTCTCGTTATAGCATGGTATGAGTACCGCAATCCTGTTCAAAACCTGACCTCCATTTTATCATAAACACATATGTCTCTCAAGTATCGCACCTACACCCTGTGCCTTCGAACAGCACAGACTATGGCCATTATCACCGGACATACTATCCCAACAAGGATGCTGTTTCCGATAACGCTCCTGGCTCCCATCAGTATGCTCTCACCTATACCTGCCCGTTCTATAAAAAATCGTGCAAGCGGCACAAAGAACATCGCGCAGAATATGCCCGTAACGATCGATACCGCATTAAAATCCATGAAATCTAAGGGAGTAAAATGTCTGCTGTCATAATGCCTGCTCCCGTAATAAGCACCCATAATGAGGCCGTACAGTCCCAGTACAAGTACCTCCGGATAGCTGATATACGATTCAAACATGGCATTTACCAGCAGATCCCCACCAAGACCGCACATCATCCCGGTTATCGGTCCGAAAAAAACAGCGGCAATTGCGATCACAAGAACTCTAAGCTGTACCCAGAAGTAAACTTCTCCGGGTATCTGCGAGTTTGCGATCAGCGTTTTTTCAATCCATTCCACCAATACGAACAGGGCACAGCCCAAAAGCGTGGCGATTATTTCTCTGGCTCCATATCTAATCCTTGCAACAGTTATCATTTTCTTAATTACCTGACTACAGTAAATTATTCTATCATAATATCACGGATATTCAGGATTAGAAAACAAATCCATATCCATATATATTGGCAAATATCTACTGAACATTTTTTTACCATCCTCATCGGTCCAATACTCTCCAGCATCAGGTTTGTGGAAATCATCTTCTCCAAGTTGTTCTCCATCCGACACTTTCACAGTCACGATTTCGCCATTATCATAGTGAAATCTGACCTGATGATCCACATCTCTCTTCGCAGGCTCATCCAGTTTAATTGGGGTATCCAAATACATGTTATCAAGAAAACCAATACGATGGTATATAAAATACAAAAGAAGCTTTATCGTGCTTTCATAATCATTATACTGACCCTGTTCAAATCCGGATTCCGACTCGCTCCATCGAATCCGATCCATCATAACAGAATCATATACCCGGTTAATATATCCATTAGCCTTATTTTTATATAATTTCACAAATATAGGACGTATCTCTTTATACTTGTCAGCTACATACGATCGGTATTCCGGTATACCCAAAAGATACGTGTCCCACATAAGCATTTGCCCGGTATGTCTTATATCATCTACTTCAAGTATACTTCTGTTACAATTGAGAAACTCTCCATTGCTTTCTCCAAAAGACCCATCATAATCCCATCCCGGACCGGCATATAATAACGGGTCTCCTGACCGATAATAAAAGTACCAACTGGTAACACCGGCATCCGAGTTAAAGCAAAACTCTTCAGTTAAATACCGGGTGGCAAAGGAATCAATATCAATATACTTAAATACTTTCGGATCGTGTTTTCTTAATAATTCATCAATAACACAAAACCTTTCCTTGACCATTTCAGCTTCAGTTATCGTAAGATTATTCGGATATTTTACAGAAAATGCATAATTATCAATTATGAAACCAACATCTTTACCATAATAATCCATTACATCCTTCTCAATTATGTAAGCCCCTGTAATATCATCCGGAACATCAGTAGAATCATATGCCCTCATTCCATCAGGTCTTTCAATAATTTCATTTTCGGCAATCAATCTCCTATTAATTTTCTGGAGTTTTTGTCCCAGTTTTCCCGGCGAATGATCTACAGGCTCACATATCGTATATATCCCTCGATAAACACCATTGATATACAAATCACAGAATTCTGAACCTATATTATAATTCATTCCTGCTTCTCTGTTTAAATCGAACATCAATTTATTCAATATCTTGGTGGCCTCATAATGATCAGCCAGAAGAACAAACTTTTTTCCCTTATTAAGTCCGGCAATACTTATCTCGTCGTCGAATCTCAGAATATATGGCTGTTTATCCGTATCCCATGTAGTATTACCTCGTCCCTTGATTGTAACTTTTGTCGAAGGGAATTCCACATTCCCTCCCCCGGTTATTACCTTTATCTGACCACTCAAAAATTCCTTATCAGAGATAGCCGTCGCTTCGTTTCCGTCATCCAGGCGTATGTCCACCGTATAAATATTGCTTCCCTTATGAACTGAAATTTTATCAAGATCCATCTCACCTTTACAACACGTGATATTACCGACATTACAATACCCGGGCAGGTACACATCATAGGCTCCGTCAGTTTCCCATGTTCTATACAGATCATCACTATCAGCCATCCTGTAAAATAGTTCCCCATTACTTTCATATATAACAATATCACTTTTAGAGATGGCAGATAAAAGGCAAATGCATATAATCAGCACAAGTGTTACCATCACAATGATAATGAATTTCTTATAACGTTCAAATAGTTTTATCAATATTTATCCTCTGAATTCCCCATCGTGAGCAACCAGCGAAACGGTGTCCACCCCGGGCAAGGTCTTGACCGCAGATATCATACCATCCGCATTATTAACCCTTACCTCAAAAGCTGCATTGGTTCCTGTCGATATTACATTAACCGACCTGGTTCTTACAACTCTACCAAATGGCTCAACGGCTTTCCTGATATCATCCGTCGGTATTTCACCGTGATATCCGATAAACAAGATGCTTCCTGTCCTGCTCTCCGGTATAAACTTAAGAATTACTATAGCTAATGTAACACAAACAGCCAGTACAACCGCAACCTTATACAGTCCAGCTCCACATATGATACCGGTTCCAATCGACCAGAACAGAAAGAGCAGATCCATAGGTTCCTTGATCGCGGTACGGAACCTAACAATGGATAATGCACCCACCATACCGAGCGATATCACAAGACTTGACTGCATTGCCATGATTATGCCCGCAGTAACAAGGGACATAGCAACCATTGAGATATTGTAATCCTTGGAATAGAAGGCGTTTTCCGTTATAAACCTGTATACCGCGAACAGATACATCGCTATGATAAATGTAATCCCCAGGGTCAGCATGATCTCAGCCACCGTAATATCGGAACCCGAAAACCCTGTAATGAATTTGTTGGTGATAATATCCTTAAAGCTCATATAAAACCTCCATACATCCGACATATTTGGAACTGCTGCTCCGCGATAATCTCAGCCCTCCGAGGACACTCCTTATCTCCGCCGGAAGGAATTCATCATATTTGATCTCAAGTATGTGAAGTCCCGGCTCCAGCGCCGGACGCCCGGTCAGATCCGTATCAAAGAACCTCTCACACTCATTTGAAGCGAATACATTCCTGTCAAATGTGATACGGACATTGCATAAGTCATAAACAAAAGCGGTTCTTTCATAACACACAATCGCCGCAGGGACAAACCGTTCATTCATCACTTTGGTCAGGTATCCGGCAAGAACTGTTCTGCCCCAGTGCTCTTCTGTATCTCCGCCATCATCTTTCCCGGAATATGTATCCTCATACTCATGTAAGGCACTAATCAGAAGCTCCCCGGCTTTGCTCTGATCATGCAATATCATTGCATCAAACATTTCCCGGGGGATCTTTGTACTCAGTTTCGATATAGTGTCTCTTTGTCGTACCTTGATCTCCGCAAGTATAAGATCATCATGGCAGTTATATGATCTGATACGGAACTTCTCCCTTGGGGAAACACCGGCCTTATTCTCCCGGAAGCATCTCAGATCAATACTGTCAAAATATATGCTCCTGATATCATAATGATCCCCGGTCTGGTGTTCATCCGGTCTCATTATCCCGTTTATACGGTTACATACATCCATAAGGACATCATCGCCGACTATATATTTCAGTTCCTTGCGGTATCCGTTCATATCATTATATCTATTCTTGTTTCAACCCTTATATGAATTCAATCTCCCATATGCTTCGACAGATACTTACTTATATAATTTCCTCTTTCCATGAAAAACTGTCTGACTACAGCCACGCTCTCATGATACCACTCTTTCTCATAAGTCGGATCATAAAATCTGTGGAATGTCATAAGCATAGGGCGTGTATACTCCTTTTCAGTCTCATCAAGCAAAGGCGCTATCGTCTCATAAGAAAAATCGGTATTCAGAAGCTCCGTGAAACGCTTGTAAAATCGTTTTCTGAAATCTGCGTTCTTCGATAGATTCGAAAAAAACAGTTCCGTATCAGGATTAATATTTACCCAGTTTCCTTCTGTAAAGGAATCCACGCTTGCAAGTGCCGATTCATCATACCCGTCCATATTATCAAGATCATACAACGCATAACGCCATTTTCCGTCCTCATATGGATGATCGCTGACTTTTTGTGCACGCCATAATCCCACGTTGTTGACGTATGCATCATCATTTGCGAAATATATCTGGGTGCAATAGTAATCTATGAGATTATCTATATCCATCATATCACAAAACTGCTGATAATATTGCTCGTCGCCAAAATCATGCCGGGACACATAATCTATAAGTTCCCGGTAATGCAACAAGGCGTCTTCAGAGCCCCTTATGCCTTTAGGACAACTGCATACTTTTATAAGATCAACATTTTGTGCCGGAACTCCATACCGGGCCTCAATAAAACTCTCATCAAGACGATCTATAATACTATAACATCCCCAGTATTCTCCGTTAAGATATAGTTGACAGCAGACAGAATTCTGTGCCCCTATCCTAAGATTCCTGCAGATACGGTTGTTCAGGGCATTTCTGAAACATGTCTTGAAGGTATCCATTTCCGAACCGGTTCTAAGTACAAGGGAATCCCCTGCTCCCTCAAGTAAGCCGTCGAATATTCTTTGTTCCTTTATTACAGGCTTAAGATTGAATCCTTTAGGATTTAACGCTCTCGAATAACATCCGTGAATACTGATACTGGCCCTCTCGCCATAAAGCAAATTGCCATCCGGACCAAAAAGATCAAGTGCCGCGTTTCTGTCCCAGCCCTTTCCGCGCATATTATAGTTTGTAGGAGCCTTATGCAGCATCGTAGGATCTACAATATCCTTATTCAGCTCCCAGGTACTACCTGTAACATATATTCCTCTGTCGGCGGAAAACAGGTCAACAGGATCACATACCATTGAAACTGTATAGGTTCCATCACATATACTGCGAATTTCCTCTCCGATAAAATATGTTGCTACGGTTTCTCCGGAAAAGGTACCATCATCGCTCTGAGATACAGCTCGGATAACCATTGCCTTGCTGACCGGTTCTGCCGGATAAAACTGATCATACACATTTGAAACCGGACCAAGACTTGCGTAATAATCAGGCAAATTGCTTCTATCAAACACAGGAATCGGTCCACTGTACCTTGTACCCGATGTATACGAGCTGGATCCGTCAACAGTATAAAACACCGAATTTCCGCCTCCATCAATTATAAGCTCAAATGCCTCACGATAGAATCCGGAAGCAGCCGAAAATGTCGGTGAAACAACACCGGCAGATATATCAGGTTGATCTGTCTCCTGAAATGATGACCTACCTATAGTTCCATTTACCCCGGCAAATCTCTTGGTCAATACTTCATTTTGCTTCATTATAGGAATTCTGATACTGTCAATTACAACACCTGTCGGATCAGATAAAAAAACCGACTCATTTATCACTTAATCTGAATCCTGCGTAGATTGCCGTATCATCAGCGAAAAGATCGTTGAACTCCTTTTTTTCTCCGGCACATATAAGGAGATTATCCTGCGGCTCTATCAATACACCTTCAAACGTGTATTTGTAAGTACCATCTTTATTATCAGATAATGTATACCCCTCCATATTAACCGGCTCATCCGATGAATTGGAAATGATGATATAGTCATTATAAAATCCGACTGAATCGTGAACTATCGCATCATTATGAGGACATATCTCGGAAATATATAATCCTTTTTGTCCCCTTGCTTCCCATACACCCCCGATAATCAAGACAGTAAGTATCAGAATTGTCAGTATTGCAAGACTGAATAATTTACTAATTTTTCTTCTAATCACACGTATGCTCCATAAAACAACTGTCGAGGTGTTCTTTGAAACCTCGGAAAAGTTACAAATGTAGTTTATAGGATTCATAATCCAGCGTCAATCCGACTGGCGGATTCATTTTGCTTCCGGCAAAGGATTTATCATACGCTCTCTTCAGAATTGTATGATTCTTCTCAGATGTGTGGAGTAGATAATAAGATTCTTAATTGGCAGACCCATTATCTGGTTAAGAGCTCTGCCGTAATACTCCAGCTGTGTCCTGTATCGGTCGATCAGCATCTGATCGTTGCTGACCCTGTCTGTTTTATAGTCAACTATCGTTATACCGTCATCTTCTATGTAATAAGCGTCAATTATTCCCTGGACCAGTATAGTCTCCTGCTCATCCATATCGTCCGGCTGTACTTCATGAATCTCACTTTCGGGGACACCAATGACAAACGGCTGCTCACGATAGAGATTTCCTCGTCTTGAGGCTTCCTTCATATTTGTCGCAAGTGCACTATTGAGAAAGGCAGCAACATCATCCGTTCTTATCGCATCCACCTGATCCTGATCCATTCGATGAAGATCATGCATCCGACTGACAAACCTGACAACATCTTCGCTGTCTATGTGATCCTTATCTATTGAATAATCCCATAACTCCATAATGCGATGAAAGGCTGTTCCGTAGAATGTGCCTCCCTTCTGCGTCTCGCCCGCTGACCTCATGAACTTCGGGATGTACTTATCCGGATCAGTTTCGGAAAAAAGCTGCTGCCCGTCCGGTACAAGTTCGAGGCCTCTGGCTATCTCTTCTTCTATTGCCTTATGCTTCAACTCCGACACCGACAGCTTGGCATGAAGTTCCGGATCGATATGATGCGGGTAGGTGAAGCCGATCTTGAACGTTTTATCAGCAACATCCGCTGTCCCCTTGTCCGAGCACACAGTTTCATTCTTGTCTGCACCTGAATGAGGGACTTGTTCCTCACCCTTATTCATCTCGTACTCCCTGACAACCGAGAGGAACTCATCTGTTGCAACGTTCTTTACCACTTCCTCCTGAACTCTTGATGTAACAAGTTCCTCCTCGGAAACATACGATATGTCCATATGAGTAAGCCCTGTTGCACTATATGCAACAGATAACATATCAAGATAGGATGAGCAATCCTCAAGGTTAGCCTTGGCACTCTCAAAACAGTCTTTTGTACTGTAACCCACCATGATCAGTTTGTCTCTCGCACGTGTCATGGCCACATAGAGAAGCCTCATCTCCTCCGCGATCCCCTCGATCCTGTTCATCCTGCTTACAACGATCTTGGGAAGCGTCGTACCTGTTGTTCTTCTGGCAAGATCTGTATAGTCTATCCCGAATCCATAGGTGGGGTTGTATATTATCTTCCCATATTCATCATTTTCATTCCGACCCTTTTCGATTCCTGCCACAAAACATACCGGAAACTCCAGTCCCTTGCTGGCATGCATTGTCATCAGCCTTACAACGTCATCGTTTTCCGATACGATACCTGCCTCACCGTCATCCATCTCATACCTGCGGATCTGATCCATGTAACGTACAAATGCGTATAATCCCTTAAAGCTGGTTCTGCCAAAATCTTCTGCTTTTGTCAGCAGCATCGACAAATTGGCCATACGCTGTTCACCTTTTGACATGCACATTACATGATGAGCATACTCATTATCTATAAAATGCATCAGAAGGCCATGCACCGGAGTATACGTCGCCATTTCCCTGTATTTACGGAGAAGTTCCAGGAAAGCCCGGCATTTTATTGCAAGTTTCGAGATCTCTGTTTTCGTATCTGTGCCCGTTTCAGTCTGTTCATCCGGATTCTCTGAAACGACTCCACGCTTCTCGTCCGGATATCCTGCGACAGCGACCATCTTCTCATATATGCATTTCTTTCTATCTGTATCGGCGACTATCCGGGCCAGATCTTCATCCGTAAATCCGCCTACAGGGGATCTTGCGACCGTAACAAGCGGTATATCGCACAACGGATTATCTACAGCGGACAGGAAGGCCAGACTTGTCTGAACCTCAACAGTGCCAAAATAACCCTCATGGCCCGTTACGGCCAACGGTATGCCTTCAGATGCAAACACCTCGCGAAATACACTTTCATATTGTTTGACCGAACGCACCAGTATCGTGATATCACCAAACGACAGCGGACGCATGATCTTTTTTTCCTTGTCATAGATGATAAATCCCGACCTGATCATCGACGATATCCTTGTTGCTATGATGTTGGCGATCATCTCATTACCGGACATTTCCCGTTGCACTATACCCTCCGGTGGACATCCGATCACTATCTCGGATCTGTAATTATGTTTGGGCTCGGTAATAGATGGCTCTTCGGTTTCTCCGCAAGGGTTGTCATCATAAAATGTCGCACCATAACTGAGCATGGCGCTGTCGTCATACTCAATACCGCCAATTTCCGCCTTCATGATCTGCGAGAACACTTCGTTGACACTGTCTATGACCTCCCGCCTCGATCTGAAGTTATCATTAAGCAATATCCTGCGGTCAGGGCTTTCCCCGTCGCTATAGGAATTGTATTTTGACAGGAATATATCCGGTCTTGCGTGGCGGAACCTGTAAATGCTCTGCTTGACGTCACCGACACAAAATACATTTCCGGGATCATGCCTGCATATGAGCGACACGAGCATTTCCTGTATCATGTTGCTGTCCTGATACTCATCCACATATATCTGCTCGTAATGATCGCGGTAGACTGCCGCAATATCAAGATTTTGCAGTATTCTGACAGCCAGATGCTCCATATCGTTAAAATCTATTATGTTCACGCTACGCTTTTTTTCTTCATATACATGCATGAACGATATGACCAGATTACACAGTGCCTTAAGATCAGGTGCCACAGACCTGATATGCTCATATGATGTTGCAAGATCAAAGGCAAGAACCTCCGACAGCTTCCCAATCCTTCCCTTGGCATCATCACGAAGGCTTTTTACCTGATCAGCCGCCTTTTTTTCATCCTCATTAAGCTTATCCGAACGAATACTTGCAAGTCTTGGGATGGAAAGAGTCCTGATATCGGCGCGTATCCTCTCAGTAAAGGCTGATATATCCTCATCATTTACCCCGTCCGTTAATGCTCCGAAGACGCACTGGTAAGCTTCAATATGTGATCTGTAAGGCTCAAGTGCAGGATATTGGTCTATAAGGGTTATTGCTGCATCTATTGCCCTTTGGGCTGAGGCAAGTTCCTTTAACAGATATGCGCAAAACTGCTTCATGATTTCGGAATCCGGGAACGCATCCATTGATTCGGATTCATACGATCCGCAGCACTTACGAATGAAGTCCTCAGGATCGGGATTTGCCGCAACAAACCTGTATATGGGGATAATAAGTTCCGCTATTCCCGCATCATTCTTCGCCTTGGAGAAACACTCGACCGCGTGCAAAAAGGCATAATCTCCCTCTTCGTACGCCGCCTCAAGGCATTCCTCAAGTGCATCCTGCATAAGCAATGTACATTCATTCTCATCGGCAACACGAAAATCAGGATCAAGCGACACTTCTTCAAAATGTTCCTCGATCACGCTCTTACAGAACCCGTGAATGGTCGTTATCATGGCGCTATGTACCAGAAGCGACTGTTTCTCAAGGTTTGCAAGCACACGAACCCTCTCTTCATCTGGATCTGCATTTCCGGACTTGATTTTTTTCCTTAACTTGCCAATCCTGGCCTCTATGGAGCCTCTTATGCGATCTCTCATCTCGGCAGCCGCTGCGTTTGTAAATGTCATAACAAGAAGATGATCGATATCGACAGGGTCCACGGCTTTTCCGTCTCTCCCCTCGCCCGCTATCGTGCGGACGATCCTCTCGGTGAGCACACCGGTCTTACCGCTGCCCGCTGCCGCAGACACCAGTACATTCGCATTCCTTATATCTATTGCCAGTTGTTGGTTAGAAGTATAATCCATATTTTTTCTCGCAGGATTTATTGTTCTGTTTTCATATGTGAGATTATGTCATCGGCAGGCGGAATCGTCACCTTGCCGTTTTTCTTTATTTTATATGCACATATTGAGCCATAAGGACAGTAACCGCAGTCCGGTCCCGTTAATCTGTCTCTTCCGTCAGGCTCGGGTATCGAGATATTCCCGGATAATATCTCCCGGCCGGTCTGTCTGATACGCTCCTCAACGTACTTACCCAAAATCTCCATTTCCTCCCCGGTCACGGTCTGTTTACTCTTTTTCGCCTCCCCATCCTTCCTGATCGATACGGGGACCACCAGCGGATCTGAGGCAATGTCGCTGTCCATAAGTTTCAGCACGTTCGCATCGCTGTTGACAAGGCCGCACAGGCGGAGCTTTTTCATTATCTGCCTGTGTATCTCATACTCCGAGACTGCTTCCTTTGTCTCAACAAGGGGATCATCGATATGATAATACAGCACACCCGCAGGATATACGTCATCTGAGGTTTTCCTTATACCTTCCATGGCAACGTTCAGATATACAAGGAGCTGAAGCTGTCTGCCCTCATACACTGCCGCAAGATCTATGTCATGTTGTGATGATTTGTAATCTATGATCCTGACATATATACCTTCATCCGTATCACAGGTATCGACCCTGTCGATCCTGCCTCGAAGCCGCATCATCTCATCATCCGACAGAACTATGTTCAACTGATCAGTATTTTCCAGGGTATCAAAATCAACCTCAAAATACTTGGGAACAAACGCCCCTTTCCTTATCTGGGCACTTACGATATCGGCACTTGTCTGCATAACCCGCCTTATACGTCCGGCCATATAAGCATATCGGGCCGAAGATGAGAATTTTCTCGGATAATACCGTTCCATGACACTGTCAACCGCCTCATCCATGAGCTTCCTGCGTGTATCCGGCTCCGGATCACTCCAGTCATAGCCTCCTTTTGCCATCAGATCGGAGTATTCCTTCATTGAATCATGGAAGATATTACCGATATCCCTTGCATCCACCGAAAAAATCTCCCGGTCGCGGACCTTAAGTCCGTATTCGAGGAAGTATTTATATGCACATTTGGCATATTCCTCAAGCCTGGTTATGCTCGTCGATATCCTTTTTCCGTAAATGGCCCGCGCCAGTATAGCCCCTATCGTATCTTCTGCCTGTGCACCTGACCTTAGGATCTCATGCTCTATGACCGATTGAAGCTTAGGCCTGTATCTGTCATTCCGAAGGAAATACTTCATAAGCCGTATGGCGTTCTGCACTTTTTCAGTCTCAAGCATACCGTTAAGTGCCGGAAATACCATTTTCGTAAATTCTTCGAATGCTTCTGCTTCATCCGTATACTCAGCACCGGTATCCCGGCCGGTTTCAATCGTAACTTTCGGATTTTCGGAACGTATCTTACCTATCAGATATGAAGGAAGGAGGGTCCGGCCCGCCCGGTCTATGGCGGAGTATGATACATACAGATGTTCAGACGGCCTGCTGACTGCCATGTATATATATAACTGCTGGGTATAAACCTCTTCGCGGGACGTTGGTGCCAGTACCAGCCCTTCCACATTCCCGACCAGATATTCCCTCTCCTTATCATTGATAAGCGCAGACCCTGACGATACCTTCGGTATGATCCCGTCGTTTGCACCGACTATAAACAGGGCACGGATATCGTCGAACCGGCTCCTTGTCAGATCTCCGACCTGGACATAGTCCATTCCCGTCGGAACAGTCCCGATCCTTATGGCATCAAGACCGGCTTCAAGAAGACCTGCAAACCCCTTAACATCCGTGCTCTCATCGGGGATCAGCTCACACAGCTCATCAAGGACATTCATAACCGAAACATATATCCTGCTATATTGCGATGCAAGTTTTCTGTTTCCTTCTTCTTCAAATCCGGCTGCGAAGATCTTCAGCTTGTCCTCTATGCCTTCATTCTCTATAATTCTGTAAAGCGCTACGCAAAACTGCTTCACCGAAAACTTTGATCCTGCATTTATGTGCCGTTCTCCGGTCTTTGGATGTTTTCCGGTACCTTCAGATATGTCGTCAGCTGTCGATATCCCTTCCGGATCAAGCAGACAGGAACTGAACATATCGCATCTTGATATAAGTTTTTCTCTTGTTTCATTAAGTATCAGAAGCTCATCAGCTCCTGCGGACTGCGTACAAACATCAAATCTCGTATGCCACTTGCCATATCCCTTGATATTTGCTGCAAGGCAGTAGTTCTCGAGTGCATTTATCTCATCTTCGGAAATATCTGTGATCCCGGACTTGAGAAACCGAAATACCGACGAAATACTGTAATTATCGGATATGATACCCAGAAAAGCACGGATATATTCAATGAACGGATTCAGAAGTACAGGCTCAGTCCTGTCAATGAAAAACGGAATATCATGTTTTGTAAGAATACGTTCAACCGGATGACGATACCCTTCAAGGTCTCCGGTAAGTATCGCGATGTCCCTGTACCTGTATCCTCTGTCTTTTATCAGTGAAACTATCTTCTTATATACCAGTCTGATCTCTTCCGTTGGATTTTTACCGATAAGGATATGTTTTTCAGCAGTGTTATTTAATTCCGGAGTTGTGTTATTATTTGTGTATACATTCTGCTCTTCATTAGAATTACATACGTTATCTTTCTTGTTTTTACGGGATTTGTAGGAATCTGCTATCAATATCTGCCGCTCATCCGCCATCCTTACGAGCTGATTCATGGTCTTTTTTGACAGATAGAATAACTCATGTTCTTTTATTTCGTCGCTGTTATTGTTTTCTTGTATACAATCCTCGATTGTTAGCCCGACATGAATATCTGTCGCGTGATCCATGAGTACTCCGATGAGTTTATTCTGTATCGGAGTAAATCCGGTAAACCCGTCGAATATCACGACACCGTTCCTGACCGTATCCGAACGCGGTACAAGAGAGCTCACCATATCAAGAGTCTCCTCAACCGTAGTGTACCTGTTGGCAGTGTATTCCTTGAACTTGCCATATAAAAATGCTATATCCTTAAGTTTTGCGGCCAGAAGATGGCGTCCTGCTCCTTCGGAAGCTTCAGCCATCTCGTTAACTTTTTCTACGGGGATCAGATACTGCATGAACTCTGAGATGATGGATTTGATCCTGTCAACATATCCCGGTTTGTCAAAACCCTCGGACAGAACTTTCAGATCCTTTTTGTACTGTGTGGCAAGCATGCCGATCAGAAGACTCTTGCCCATCTCGTCAAGGGTCGTGACATCCGCCGAATACGCCCCCACCTCATCACTTATGCGGTGTGCGAGCCTTGTAAACGACAGGACATCGATATTGAGTATCCCCTTGTTCTTCGAGCCAAGGACCAGCGCACGCTGTGTAGCAAGACCGTATTGCTCTGGCACAACAAACAGATACTGTCTGTGGGGATTTTTGTCAGCTTCGCTCAGGATATATTCGATAAGTCTGCGGCTTTTGTCACTGCCCTCGCCGCCGAGCCAGAATTTCAGCGCCATTGTGATTTTCTCATATCTGTATTGTCAATGTGTTTACAAGGTGATATACTTGCAAATGTTGCAGCTGGGGGTGACCCCATGTGGTCTGAGATCATACCCCTATAACTTGATTCGGTTGATACCGACGTAAGGAAGCGAGGTAAATTATGAAACAATCCTTTTCTGTTAGGGGATTGGCAGTTTGCGGCGTTTGTATAGCGCTCGCATTCGTCCTTTCCTTTATCAAAGTCTTTTCTGCACCGCTTGGCGGTTCCGTTACTCTTTGCAGCATGTTTTTCGTCTGCGTCATCGGCTACCTGTACGGATGGAAATATTCAATTCCCGCGGCACTTGCATACGGAATATTGCAGTTCGTACAAAAACCCGAGATCTATACACCCCTCCAGGTGCTGATCGATTACGGTTTTGCTTTTACAGCGCTTGGTCTGTCGGGTTTTTTCAAAAACTCAAAGATCGGGCTGTATCTGGGCTATCTGGCAGGTGTGACCGGCAGATTCATTTTTGCGACCATTTCCGGCTATGTATTCTACGCGGAATATGCTCCCGAAGGTTGGAACGCACTTCTCTACAGTATATGCTATAACGGTGCATATATTTACGTTGAGGCGATCATCACTCTCGTGATCCTTGCCATTCCGGCAGTCAGGAAAGCTATAGATCGCGTCAGGAATCAGATTACTGCTTAGGCAGGATCAAATGCCAAATAACATATCACCGTACTGGGGGAACGGCCACATATCCCGGGCGGTGAGTGTTTCCATCATATCGCAGGTCTTCCTGAGATCATTCATGGCGGGGATAACGATATCCCTGTAATATTCGCCACGGGCAAGATCATCCTTGTAATCGGTTTTGGATATGAGCGTTTCGAGGAGAACTACCTGCGTTGATGCTTTATCACACAGTTCGGAAAGAGACCCCAGGGTCTCTTTTTCCGTATTATATGGTATCTCGATCCCGGCACAGTCAGCTGCGGCCTTTTTCTGTCCGAGAATCTCGGCAAGCTGTCCCTCATAACGGCTGACAGCCGGAAGTATCTCCTTCCTTACCATATCAACCATGGTAAGGGCCTCGATATTGATGATCTTGTTATATGTATCAAGGAGTATCGCATAGCGGCTCCTCATCTCCTTCTCGGTGTATATACCGTGGCTCGTGAAGAGTTTGATGTTCTTTTCCATCAGGAATGCCGGAAGTGCATCTACAGTAGTCTTGAGGTTCGCAAGGCCCCTGCGTTTTGCCTCCTCTTCCCAGACACCCGAATATCCGTCACCGTTAAAGAGTATCCTCTTATGTTCCCTGATAGTCCTTCTGATAAGGTCGTTCAGAGCCTTGTTAAAGTCTTCCGCCCGCTCGAGCTCGTCGGCAAATCTGCCGAGTTCTTCTGCCATTATCGTGTTGATGACGGTATTGGCTCCGGCTATCGACTGGGAGCTTCCAACTGATCTGAATTCAAACTTGTTTCCCGTAAAAGCAAACGGCGATGTACGGTTTCTGTCGGTCGAATCCTTCGGGATCGAAGGAAGCACGGAAACACCTATCTCCATCCTGCCGGCCTCTGAACCGTCGTAAGATTTTCCCTGTTCTATACAGTCCAGCACCTCAGCCAGGTCATCCCCTACGAACACGGATACGATCGCAGGCGGAGCTTCGGCAGCGCCCAGACGGTGATCGTTACCCGCGGATGCCACACAGACCCTCATGATCTCCTGGTATTCGTCGATACCCTTTATCATCGCAGCCAGAAACAGCAGGAACTGCGCATTTTCATACGGAGAGTTTCCCGGTTCGAGAAGATTGACCCCTGTATCTGTTGCTATCGACCAGTTATTATGCTTACCGGATCCGTTGACCCCGGCAAACGGTTTTTCATGGAGCAGACATACCAGGTCATGCTTTTTTGCTACATTTCTCATGATCTCCATCATGATCTGGTTCTGGTCGCATGCCTGGTTCGTTGTCGTAAATATGGGAGCCAGTTCATGCTGTGCGGGTGCGGCCTCATTATGCTCGGTCTTGGCATACACTCCGAGTTTCCACAGTTCTTCATTAAGTTCCTTCATAAATGCCGATATCCTCGGCTTGATGGCACCGAAATAGTGGTCATCCATCTCCTGTCCCTTGGGAGCAGGTGCACCAAAGAGCGTACGCTTACAGAAGATCAGATCCCTGCGCTTCTTGTAGAGCTTACGGTCAACGAGAAAATACTCCTGTTCGGCTCCAACTGTCGTCCAGACATGTTTTACTTCATTATTTCCAAACAGACGCAGTATGCGAAGTGCCTGAGTGTTGATCTCCTGCATCGATCGAAGGAGCGGCGTCTTCTTGTCAAGAGCCTCACCCCCGTATGAGCAGAAGGCCGTTGGAATGCACAATACACCATCCTTGACAAACGCGTAGCTCGTCGGATCCCAGGCCGTATAACCCCTTGCTTCAAATGTGGCACGAAGCCCGCCCGAAGGAAAACTTGAGGCATCAGGTTCGCCTTTTATCAGTTCCTTGCCGGAAAATTCCATGATCGCGCGTCCGTCAGGCTGTGGAGATATGAATGAATCATGTTTTTCGGCAGTCCTTCCAGTCATCGGCTGGAACCAGTGTGTATAGTGTGTGGCTCCTTTTTCTATAGCCCAGTCCTTCATTGCGATAGCAACGGCGTTCGCAACAGTCAGATCCAGTTCTCTTCCGTCCTCGATAGTCCGGTGAAGCGACCTATATGTATCCTTCGGCAGACGCTCATGCATCACCGCATCATTAAACACCATACTTCCGAATATCTCGGGCACATTTGACGTCATATCAGAATTCTCCTTCAAATACAGTGACTGCGTCACCTGTCATATATACGTGATTATCGTTTTGATCCCATACAATATCAAGATTTCCGCCGGTAAGCCTGACCGTGACCCTGTTATCGGTAAATCCGTTCAGGATACTCGCAACCGCTGCTGCACATGCTCCGGTACCGCACGCGAGCGTCTCACCGGCACCGCGCTCCCATACTCTCATCCTGATGTTCTGCCGGTCTATGACATGGACAAATTCAGTATTTATACGGTTGGGAAAGCATACATGATTTTCGAACTTCGGTCCGAGTTCTTCTATCGGAATGCTCTTTACCTGGTCCACAAACACCACGCAGTGGGGATTTCCCATTGATACACATGTCATCTTGTAATTACAGTCATCTACGAACAGATCATGTCCTATGACCCTATCACACCCGTCCGAAAGCATTACCGGTATCTTGTCAGGTGCAAGGATCGGTTCTCCCATGTCAACCTTTACCCTGTTAACGGCCATTCCGTCTTCTCTTTTAGAGTACACTCTTCCTGTTATGTCATTGACGTGTTCGGGTCCGGTCTCAACAATGATATTCCTGACCCTCCCGCCGGACATTATGGACATTTCCTTCTTATCTACTATACCGTTATCATATACGTACTTGGCGACACATCTGATACCGTTACCGCACATCTCCGAATATGAGCCGTCGGAATTGTACATCTTCATCTCACAGTCAGCCTCATCGGAAGGGCAGATGAATATCGCGCCGTCGGATCCGATCGCTTTGTGACGGTCACTTACCTCTTTTGCGATAAGTCCCATATCGGTAACAGTCTCTTCAAAACAGTTAATATACACATAATCATTAGAACAGCCGTGCATTTTGGTAAACTTCATTGTATTTCCTCATTATCTTATATCTTCTTACTTATCTATATATTTAATCGATATTCAATCCATGTTTAAACAAATGAGAAGATCGTACCGAAAACTCCCATGCTGACCACACCCATTATGATACCGGCAAGGATAACACCCAGCATAACGGCGATCACACTTGACTTGAAGTCCATATCAAGCAGGCTGGCAGCAAGTGTGCCGGTCCATGCGCCTGTCCCGGGCAAAGGAATACCTACAAACAGGAGTAATGCAACAAAAAGTCCTCTTCCCGCCTTCTGCTGGAGTTTTTCTCCTCCCTTATGTCCCTTCTCAAGGCAGAATCTGAAGAATCCGCCGATCACAGGCTTATCGGCTCCCCATTCAAGCACCTTACGGGCAAAGAAGAATATGAGCGGGACCGGAATCATGTTCCCGGCTATCGCCACTACATAACAAAGCGGCAGTGACAGCGGCACTCCGGCGTTAATAAACCCTATAGCATACGGAATGGCTCCGCGCAGTTCAATGAGCGGAACCATTGAGATAAGAAATACCATTATATAATGTGTAAATACAGTCATGACAAAATCCTTTCATTTCAAAAGTTGTCAGAGGGGACGGTTCTTTTTGACACTTTTTTGATTCTTAAATATTTATCGTCTTAGCAACGCAAAAAGTGTCAAAAAGAACCGTCCCCATTGACAACTTTTTACAGTCTTCAGATAACTTCATCGATAGCAGCGATCAGTGAGTGCATCTCGTCGTCGGTTCCGACGGATATGCGAAGCCAGTCATTGATGCGGGGTTTATCCCACCATCTGACATATATACCCCGTTCTTTCAGTTGTTGGAAGACCTCCTTCGCGCTCGTGCTTTTTGGAGGCGAGGCGAATATGAAATTTGTTTTTGAGTCTGTGGTTGAAAATCCACGTCTGCGAAGTTCGTCTGTTACCCAGCCTCTTGTAGCAATGACTTTTTCCACAGTTTTCCTGAAATATTCATCATCCGACAAAACCGCGAGTCCGAACTCTATCGCCGGACGGTTCATCGTGTATGAGTTGGTGGAATACTTAACATCATTCATATATTTGATCAGGCGGCTGTTTCCGATGGCAAATCCAATGCGCACGCCTGCGAAGGCACGTGATTTTGAAAACGTTCTGACGATAAGAACATTATCATATTTTCTCATAAGAGGCAGTGCGGTTACGCCTCCGAAATCAACATATGCCTCATCAACGATCACAACGCTGTCAGGATTTGCTGCCACGATATCCTCGATAAAATTTTCATCCTCTGTTTCGGATATCCCTGTGGGGGCATTGGGACTGGCTATTACTATTCCGCCGTTTTCGCACATGTAATCGGCCTTACGTATATGAAAGTCATCATCCAGCGGCTTTGTTGTATACGGGATCCTGTACAGATCCGCCCAGACATCATAAAAGGAATAGGTTATATCCGGGAACAATATCGGAACATCCGAATTAAAGAAAGTCTGAAATGCCACAGATAACACATCATCAGATCCTACTCCGACGAATACCTCATCATTCCCAACTTCGTAATATTCTGCGAGCGCATCCCGAAGCGGTCCGACGTCAGCGGCAGGATAGAGACGTAAACTTGCCGCATCCAGTCCTTCCAACGCTTTTGTTACCGCCGGCGACGGTGGATACGGCATCTCATTAGTATTGAGTTTGATTATCTTTTCCGTGTCCTTCGGCTGTTCTCCCGGAACATAGGGGATCACATGCCTAACCTTGTCTTCCCAGCTCATACAGTAATTTAGCCTTTCAATAAGAATCCGTCCGTCTGTTACGACAATCCCAGCTCATGTGCCAGCTTTGTAAATCCCGGCAGGCTTCCCGTCACCGTTTCATAGGATACGCAATATGCGATCCTGACAAATCCCGCGCACATGAACGTTGAGCCCGGAACCATGAGAATATTGTATTTCTTGGCCATACTGACGAATTCCTTATCGTCATCTATAGGGGACTTCATGAACAGGTAAAATGCCCCTTCAGGCTTCATACAGGTAAATCCGAGCTTAGTAAGACCCTCATACAATGTATTCCTGTTCCTGTCGTAATATGATATATCCGTTGAAGCATCAAGGCATCTTTCGATGACAAGCTGCATGATCGACGGAGCATTCACGAATCCAAGTATACGTGTAGCAACACCGCAGGCAGACACCAGATCATCATGATCATCGACACTCTTCGGAATAACGAGATAACCTATTCTCTCTCCAGGAAGCGAAAGCGACTTGCTGTATGAATATCCGACTATGGTATTGCGGTAGAAATCAGGAACCCACGGAACTTCGGCGCCGTCATATGCAAGTTCCCTGTATGGTTCATCGGTTATGAGATATATCGTTCTTCCGAGTTCCCTTTGCTTCTTCTCCAGTATCTCCCCCATTTTTCTCAATGTTTCAGCTGAATAAATAACGCCTGTTGGGTTATTGGGAGAATTAACAATAACGCATGCGGTTTTATTTGTGATCTTCTGCTCAAACTCAGTAAGATTGGGCTGGAACGTTTTCGTGTCAGGTGTTATTGAAATGATCTTTCCATCATAATTTGATACATAATTGTTGTACTCTCCGAAGTACGGTGCAAACGCTATTACCTCATCATCCGGATTAAGGATTGCCTTGAGTGCCACGTTAAGACCCCCGGCAGCTCCTACCGTCATGATGATATCGCCCGCTGTATAGGATGTGCCATACAATCTGTTCAGATGATCTGCGACAGCACCCCTTACAGACTCATGTCCGACATTGCTCATATACCCGTGAAGTGTATTGCTGTCAGTATCATTTACTATATCAACTATTGCCTTGTTCACCTCGGCAGGTGCCGGCACATTAGGATTACCTAGCGAAAAATCAAATACATTCTCACTCCCGTACTCGGCAGCAAGACGCCGTCCCTCCTCAAACATTGCCCGGATCACCGAACTGCCTTTTACCAGGCCTTCCATTTTTCTTGAAATCATCTGCTGCTCCCTTTATTTAGTATCGTCGTCCTTAAATCTTCTGCGATCATAGAACAGAGACTTGAGACGTCTCAGGGCTGTAACGAATATCTGCTCCTCTACGCCTTTTGTCCACATATATGACTTCCTGCGTCCTTCAAGAACATATTTTGACAGGATGCCTCTGAACAGATCGATATCCCGTATATTTGCCGATCCCATTGCTATACGCTCCGCATTTGCATCAGGCATCCTCCATTTGCGGTATGCATAGGGATAGTTTCTGTTCATGAACCTGGTATTTCCTGCCTCCTTCACAAACGCCAGAAGAGTCGAATCATATACAGGAACGGGGATCACCTTGTTCTCCCCGTCGCCTTCATAAAAATCAGAAACATCCTTTGCACCCTTGTTCTCCAGATACGGAAGATATCTCAGGAGTCTGTCCAGATCATCCTTGTATTCCTCGATTATCTGCTCCGGCAGATTAGCATCCATCCCCTGCATTCTATATCCTTTCAAAGCCCTCAACTTATAGACATTTGTAACTTTTCTTATTATAATGATAACAGCACTGATTGTAAAGACAGAGGTTTTTATGGCACGTTTGGCCGCTTACATAGATCCGGATATCGAAAGACTCCCCTTTCGTCAGAAATGTATTGAGTATATAGGCTTATTTATCGTAAGCATCACACATCTTTTCCTTTTTTCCCTGTGGACAAGCCCCTTTTATGACAAATGGTACGGTTGTGACGCCAGTTTCTTCACGCTGGTCGGCCGGGGGATCCTCGAAGGAAAGGTACCTTATCGCGACTTTTTCGATCTTAAGGGACCTTATTTTTTCTTCATACAGGCTCTCGGACAGCTCATGGCACACGACAGGATGGGAGCATTTCTCATCCAGATACCGTTTGCATTCGCATCCCTTGTACTGATCTACGAGATATGCCTGCTGTTCATATCGAAGAAAAAGGCCATTTTCATCCTTATAGTCTACCTGTGGGGAAATATCACAACGTTATGGGGCGGAAACACACTCGAAGAGTTCACACTCCCCCTTTCCCTGGCCTGCCTGTATATCGTACTACGGCACATAGTAAAGCAAAACGCTTCTCTTTCAGAAATACCATATTCAACGGTCACCATCCTCGGGATATGTCTCGGAATAGATATCCTGAGCAAAATAAGCGTTGGAGCCCCTATCCTCGGAATTATCGCCGGGATTCTTTATGATAATATCACTTCGAAGGATATAAAACGCCTGTTATATAACCTTTTATATATCACCCTCGGCATCTCCATAGCCTTTGCCCCCATGATCATTTACTTCGGGGCTCGCTCGAGCCTTAATGACATGCTGTACTGTGTGTTCGGTCTCGGTTTTTCCCGTGGTACCGATTACTATGAGAGTTTCAACCTGACATGGGAGCTGAAACTGTCAGGATGCGTATTTGCGTTTATTTTCGCCATTCTGGTGCGAAAACGGATCCAAAAGGAACTGTCTGTCATTCTAATGGCCATGTCAGCGGCAACCTGGCTCCTGCTCCACCTCGGAACACCTTTTTATTACTATTTTACGACCGTGTATCCGGCTCTGGTTCTGGCTCTGATCCTGTTTCTGAAGGTATATGATCCCCTGATCCTGTTTGAGAATCCGGCTCAGGGTGTATGTATCGCCCTGTTTTTCATATATCTGTGTTACTATGTCCCCTCCGGACTCGATACGGTCAGGACCGTCCTGTACGACCGCAACAACTCCGGCGGCTCACAGGAATACTATGACAATGCGACCGCGATCGGATCATTCATACCCGAGCAGGACAGAAACAGCGTATTTTCCTTCATGATAGATATGCAGATGTACGAGATAACCGATATCACCCCGTGCTGCAGATATGTGGTAAATCTTCCGTTCTTCATAGATCTGAATCCGAGAGCCCTGGCTGATATTCTGGAGATGCTGGATAATGATCCACCTAAATGGCTGATAATCGGTGACGGGTTTGCATCAAACCTTCCCGAGATACATGATGCTGTCATGGAAAAATATGACTGTGTATATGAAAATTCCACCGGTGATCTGTACCTGCTGCAGGAATAAACCGTATAATAATGCTGAATTTCTTGCGTACATGCTGATTTCAATATATAATTATATGAATTTGATATAAAGATCACAGAAAGGATCAATAACATGAATGATACTCGCTTTAACGAACAGGAACTGGACCTTATCGATCTGTTCATGCGGCTCCTGGAGCAGTGGAAAGGGATACTGGTTGTCGGGATCGTGTTTGCAATCCTGTTATCCGCGGTTATGTCCGTCAGAAAAAGCAATGTAGAGACTGCGGCCGAAGAAGCTGTCACTGAAGATACCGCAACTGAGGATATGTACCAGCAGGCATGTACTGCACTCTCACAGTATGCAGATTATATGCTGGCCAAGGACGCGTACGACCGCAGTATCTTTACAAAAAATGATTTCAGTAACTGCAACATTGTAACATGTATATACCAGATCCACCCCGACACTGAACAGGTGGATACATATGCATTGGCAAGTATATACTCATCTATCACCAAAGACGCTGATTTTACCGATACGATGACAAAAGAGGCCAATAAATACTGGGATGACGTGGATGAAAACTCGTTATATGAGATACTTGGGGTATCCGCAACTCAGGATACCAAGATAGATACCCCCAGCGGCGGTATAATAACCGTTACATTCCGTCTTCCCAAAGATGCGGATCTTACCAAATGGCAATCCTGTGTTACTGATGCGATCAATGCATACCACCGGAAGATGGGCAATCTTGCAGGTGCACATTCTATAAAACCAATCCTGTCCAATTCCAAGGCCGAAAACAATGCAAATCTTGTAAAACAGCAAAACGAAAAATACACTGCTCTCATCACGGCCAAAGCAGCTTATGACAAGACCTTTGCCGCTCTTGGTAAGGATGATCAGGCTACTGTCGAGGAGATCATCAAAGAAGGTGGTAATTCCTACAATATAGAGGACTACATCGGAAGCCTTAATCAGAAACTTCAGGATATCAAGGACGCAAAAGCAAGCGAAGCAAAACCTGCTGAAACGGTACAGCCCGTCGAAAAGCCGTCAAGTAGCGGATTCAGTATAAAATACTTCGTCCTCGGACTTATCGTTGGTGCATTCCTGTATGCGTGCGCATATCTGGCCTATTTTATCCTTATCAGACTGGTTCGCAACGAGAAGGATTTGAGTACGGTCACAAATACCAGGAATTTCGGCGGAGTTTACGAATATCCGTATGACGGAAAGCTTGCAACTTTCCTGCATGACAAAAAGGTTTATGCCTTCAGAACACGCAAGGGCAAGAACATCTCCCGAATATGCGATGATATCATCTCCAAGCTGGAATTCGAGGGTTGCAACGATATAACACTCGTTTCAGTCGGAAAACCCGAAAACAGGGCGCAGGCGTTAAATGACGAGCAGATCAAATATCTCGAGGATCACAATATAACCGTCAGGACCTTCAATATGGAAAGTGATTTCGATGAGATCGCCGATTCGGTATATGCAAAACTCGATAACGTTCTCATCGAGATGCTCGGAAACAAGACAAAATGGAAAGATCTGGCCGGCCTGTATCTCAAACTTAAGGAATACAACATAGCGATAATCGGAAGCCAGTACCTGGAAGTATAATGGACCATGGGGACGGGGTTAGTAGTCCATTTCAGGTAATATCGAGATACCAGTGATAAATAATAAATAAACAAGAGCCATTCCTTCTGATATGATCCCCCTTAAGTGGACAGGTTAAATAACCAAAACTACTTAAGGGGGATTTTTATGGCTAACAGAAAGTATGCACACGAA
>JBGUNV010000077.1:0-5113 GCA_045117595.1 Lachnospiraceae bacterium | reverse complement strand
GTATCATCAGAAACCGCGGCCCGGTGACCGATAAGCAGATCGATATGTTTTTGCGGCCCGACCGGAGCAAGATGCACGATCCGGCACTTTTTGCCGATATGGATATCGCATCATCAGTGCTGAACGACGCCATAGAGGCCCAGATACCGATACGTATAGTCGGTGATTATGATATAGACGGCGTCTGTGCTTCTTATATCCTGAAAAAGGGAATAGAGCGTGCAGGCGGTATAGTAGATGTGCGGCTTCCGGAAAGAGTCAGGGACGGCTACGGGATCAATGAAAAAATGATCAATGAAGCCGGCGAAGACGGGATCGAACTGATAATAACCTGCGACAACGGGATCGCGGCGGCAACTGAGATCGCACTTGCCATATCAATGGGTATCAGTGTTATAGTAACGGATCATCACGAAGTGCCGTATGAACTGAAGGACGGGGTGAAAAAGTATATCCTGCCTCATGCTGATGCCGTTATAGATCCCAAGAGGGAAGACTGCGGGTATCCTTTTTCCGGGATATGCGGGGCACTGGTCGCATACAAGCTGATCGAATACATATATGAGAGAACCGATATCGGTGAGACCGTAAAGGATAAAAAGGCTCTGCTTGATGAATTCCTGTCATTTGCCGCATTTGCTACGGTCGGAGACGTAATGGAGCTTACCGATGAGAACAGGATAGTGGTAAAATGCGGTCTGGATATCCTGAAAAGGACCGAAAATGTCGGAATGAAGGCACTGATCGCCGCAACGGGTATCGATCCGTCACATATCTCGGCATATCATATCGGTTTTATCCTCGGCCCCTGTATCAATGCTACCGGGAGACTGGAGACGGCAGATGCGGCGCTGGATCTTTTCTGCGAGGAAGATCAGGATACGGCTCTTGAGAAGGCCCGGGCTCTTGTTATGATCAATGAGAGTCGTAAGAATCTGACGGTGGCATTTACAAACAAAGCGATAAAACTGGTGGATGAACGGTATGGCGCAGATAAGGTCATAGTTGTGTATATCCCCGAGTGTCACGAATCTCTTGCCGGAATAGTGGCAGGGAGGCTTCGAGAGCATTATTATAAACCTTCTATCGTACTTACGGATGATGCGGAAGGAAATATAAAAGGAAGCGGCAGATCCATAGAGGCTTACAATATGTATGAAGAGCTGAACAGGGTAAGCGATATCTTTACCAGGTTCGGAGGACACAAAATGGCTGCCGGAATGTCAATGCCGGAAGGTAAGGCTGACGAGTTCAGAAGACGTCTCAATGAAAACTGTCTGCTTTCCGAAGATGATCTTACGGAAAAGATGATGATAGATATTCCCCTTCCGGTCGGATATGTTACAGATGAGTTTGTGGAGGAACTTGACAGGCTCGAACCGTACGGGGTGGCAAATCCGAAGCCGCTGTTTGCCCAGAAAGATGTCAGTGTAAGAAGCGTACAGGTTCTCGGGAAAAACTCGAACCTTCTGAAAATGGTTCTTGAAGGAAGGGACGCCGCCGGAAATGTCAGGGTGATTGAGGCCAAATATTTCGGAGACTGCCAGAGGGCATTTGAGGAACTTAAGGATCGCAAGAGCGTCTCGATACTGTATCAGGCGGGTTTTAACGAATATAACGGTAAGCGGAGCGTACAGCTGACGATCAAAGACTATATGTGACGTGCCGCAGACATCAGAAAAGGCCTCCGGGGGAGGAGACCTTTTCCGTCTTATGAGGGGGAGATAGTGAGTGTTCATCAACTATCTGACTCATATGATAGGGGATAAATGTGTTCAAAATGTGATCAAAAGGTGAAACATTTTCAAACAGGTGATTATTTATGAAAAGTCTAAGGGAATTATGCCGTGATTTCGAATACGAAGTACTTGCCGGGAATATGGACGGGCAGTACACGGAATTTGTCACCG
Organism: Lachnospiraceae bacterium; assembly: GCA_045117595.1. Lineage (GTDB taxonomy): Bacteria > Bacillota > Clostridia > Lachnospirales > Lachnospiraceae > UBA2868. The sequence goes on along the minus strand of JBGUNV010000077.1, from coordinate 3,203 downwards.
ATAACCGAAAGCTTGTAAAAGGATGTGTATATGTATGCATCAAAGGTGCCAATTTTGACGGACATTCCTGTGTGGGGCAGGCGATTGACGCAGGAGCTGCGCTTATAGTCGCAGAAAAGCCTCTTGAGGATCTTTCCATACCGAACGGGACTGCCGACAGTACGATCATCAGGGTGGCATCCACACGTGCGGCAATGGCGTATATTTCATGCGCACATTACGACTATCCTGCCGATAAGCTGTGCATGATAGGGATCACGGGTACAAAGGGTAAGACAACCACAACCTATCTGATCAGGTCAATACTTGAGGCGGCCGGGCGAAAAGCAGCTCTTATCGGTACGATCGAGACGATCATAGGTGACGAACATATTCCGGCTGCAAATACAACTCCGGATTCACCCGTACTTCAGAAATTGCTGCGGGATATTGTGGACAGAGGATGCGATACTGTCGTTATGGAGGTCAGCAGTCAGGGCCTGATGCTGCACAGAACACTCGGGATCGACTTTGACATAGGGATATTTACAAATATCGAGCCGGATCATATCGGTCCGAACGAGCATTCGGATTTTGACAATTACCTTGAGTGTAAGGCAATGTTGTTCAGACAGTGCAGGACGGGCATTGTAAACGGCGATGACGAACATGTTGACAGGATATTAAAGGATGCAACATGTGATATCATCAGGTACGGGTTTACCAAAGGACTTGATTATACGGCGGAAAATGTCAGCTTCGTCGGAGAGGGCTCACACCTTGGGATGGAATTTGACGTAAGCGGCAGGACGGATTATCATGTCAGGATAAATATGCCGGGACGCTTTTCGGTCTATAACGGATTATGTGCCATAGCTGTGTGCGACAATCTCGGGATAGACAGTGCGACCGTACGGAAATGCCTCCCTAAAGGACATGTAAAGGGCAGGATAGAGCCTGTTAAGGTAAGCGATGATTTTACGCTGCTGATAGATTATGCTCATAATGCGATGGCGCTTGAAAGTCTTCTTACAACGCTTCGAGAATATGATCCCGGAAGGATCGTCTGCCTCTTCGGATGCGGCGGCAACCGTGACCGTAACCGGCGTTTTGAGATGGGTGAGGTATCCGGAAGACTTGCTGATCTTAGCGTTATAACATCGGATAATCCCCGTAATGAAGATCCGCTTGCGATAATAGCGGACATAAGGAGCGGTATCGACAGAACGGACGGTAAATACATTGAGATCCCGGATCGAAAGGAAGCCATACGTTACTGTATTAAAAACGGGAAACCCGGTGATATAATAGTTCTTGCCGGAAAAGGTCATGAAGACTATCAGGAGATATGCGGCGTAAAGCATCCGATGGATGAGAGGGTGCTCATATCGGAGATACTTACGGAAGAAGGAATAAAATAAACATATCGGATCAATTTGAAAGGAAGGTAATCATCATGTGGTCATTTATCGTTTCTCTTATCATCGGAGGTGTTTCAGGCTGGCTTGCCGGTAAGATCATGGGTACATCACACTCGGTGATCATTAACATCATTCTCGGCCTTGTAGGAGGCGCTCTCGGCGGATGGCTGGGTAGTTTTATCGGAATAGGCGCGACCGGAACGATAGGTTCGATCATTATCTCGGTAGCCGGAGCATGCCTTCTGATCTGGGTGTCAAGGAAGCTGTTCAAATAAAGACAGTGACCGAACCGTGTAATGTGGGTTGACGCCCTTGATTATGCACGTGGATTCTGATATAGTTAACGCACTATACATGTAAAGCAGAGGTGAATATTTCCATATTATGGATCCCGACAGTCGATCTATACTGACAGTTATCCTGTTGTTTGTTGCATCCGCATATTTTGCACTCACGGAAACCGCAATCGCGAGTGTTTCGAAAAGCCGTATAAAAGTGCGCGCTGACAAGGGAACACCGGGTGCAAGGAAGGTACTGTATGTACTGGATAATTTCGAGGATGCGATAACGACGCTTCTTGTATGTACGAATATCGCCCATATCGCGGCAGCTGCGATAGTGACCGCCTCTGTTACAAGAAAATGGGGGCTGTCTGCTGTTACGGCTTCCACTTTTATCACGACTCTTGCCATGTTCTTTATCGGTGAGATGCTCCCCAAAAGTATCGGAAAGAAGTCAAGTGAAAGATCAAGCCTTGCTTGCGCAGGGCTTCTTGTCGTGCTCATGAAGATCATGACTCCGATAACCTTCATACTGTCGGGGATCGGCAGGCTGACTCTTAAGTTTGCGGGAGGCGGCGAAGAGGTTTCGGTTACCGAGGATGAGATATATGACATTATAGAGGACATGACTGAAGAGGGAAGCCTGGACGAGGAACAGAGCGAGCTGATATCTTCGGCACTTTCCTTCGGGGATCTGACTGTAACATCCATCATGACTCCGAGGGTGGATGTTGAAGGGATCGATATCAATACTCCGAGTGAGAAGATACTTGAAGATCTGCTCGGACAGAATCATTCAAGGCTGATCGTTTACGACGGCACCGTGGATAATGTCGTAGGCGTGTTACAGCTGAGGCGTTTTCTCAAATCATACATTTCGCGTAAGACGATCCCCAACATAAGGCGCATGACCGACAAGGTATATTTTGCCCATCAGAGCATGCCGATAGATGAACTTTTTGACAACATGACCGAGAACAAGTTCAATATCGCCGTGGTCCTTGACGGTTTCGGAGGGACACTCGGCATCGTGACCATTGAGGATATCATAGAGGAGATCGTGGGTGAGATATGGGACGAAGATGATGAGATAAAGGAGCCTATAGTCCGCCTTTCCGATGATACGATACTTGTCAGCTGTGATGAGACGGTGGAAGATGCATTTGAAGAGGCCGGATATGAGGAAAAGGATGAAGAGACGGGAGAGAGGTTTACGAATCTTCTCCTGTGCGATTTTATCTTTGAAAAGCTCGGGACGGTACCGAAAAAAGGAGACAGTTTCGAATACAATAACCTGAAGATAAGGGTCGAGGAAGTTGATCATAACAGGGTACTGACCGCCAAGATCGTGACTTACCCCGTAAATGAAGGATCTGATACTGCCGGGGAGGCGGAAGGGACACAAACGTCCGGACTGCAGAGCGAACAAGAGGAGGTGCGGTCATGAGCTCTCTTGTTATTACAGGTATCGGTATTATTATCTGCGTAATACTTTCGGGAGTATTTTCGGCGGCGGAGATGG
>JBGUNV010000076.1:0-20936 GCA_045117595.1 Lachnospiraceae bacterium | reverse complement strand
ACATCTCCTAACATTACAAAAGTAATCAACAGATCAAACTTTGCTCTCTCTTTGCCATATAATTATACAGATGATATTTGGGTTGATAATTCCAATCCTCAATTTGAAATTAGTACTATTACTCATGGAATTGCAATTCGCCGATGCATGGTTTGTTTTTTTGTTGACGGGGTATTATTTGACTCTCAGATAATTACATCTGGTCAAAAAGTAAGAATGCCTGCAAACTCTGATAGTAATGAGAAGGTGTTTGATGGCTGGTATACGTCATCTTATTACTATGATAGTAATATCAAGAAGTGGGACTTTAATGATCCTATCTATTGTGGAATGAATTTGTATGCTTGTTTTAAGGAATATCGAACAGTCACATTCATGAATGGTGATATTGAAATCACGACGCAGAGAGTTCCGGAGGGTGACAGGGCAACAAAACCTATAACAAGTCTAGACAACGATTCTAGATTTAAGGGATGGGTTAGATATCGCAGAGAAGCAACATTATATGACTTCAACGAGCCGGTTATGTATGATCTGACACTATATGCATTATGGAATGATACTCCGATAACCAGACTTACGGATAATGATGATGATGATTCATTCGACGAAGGAGATTTGGATTCGGGTGGGATTCCTGTGGAATTAAATATCCAGTCCACCTTACCGTCGATCTCTACTACCGTTATTCCTGTTATCGATCTTACGAATAATATGATGGCAAAGGCTCAAAATACAGGTGCAATAAAGACTACCAATACAGTGAAATCTGAAAAGCCGATTAACATCAAGATCGACACAAAGAAAGCCGCTATCGTTGACATCGCTCAACAGATCGAGGGTGCACCCGAGAAGTCTACCATCACCCTTGAGATGAACGGAAATACTGAGATTGACAAGGATATTCTTAAGAGTGCCAAGGGCAAGGATATTGATATTGTGCTTGATATGGGAGATTATAAGTGGACTATTAATGGCAAAAATATAACGGGTGATGATCTTGAATCTATCAATCTCGAGGTCAAGTTTGGATCGGAAGCAATACCGGCTGACAAACTTGATAAGTTTGGAGGGGATGCCCGAAAGACCATATCCTTAACATATAATGGAGATTTCGGTTTTGCTGCAACACTAACAATGAATGTCGGAGCCGAACATTTTGGTAAATATGCCAATCTCTATTTCTATAATGAAGAGGATGAAGACCTTGAATTCGTCTGTTACGATATGGTTAGAGAAAACGGCGATACAGATTTCTTGTTCACTCACGCCTCTGAATATGTTGCAGTAATGTCAGATGAGATGCATGAACTTACATCGACAACCGAATTAAAGGAGATAGTAGTAAATAAAGAGGTTCTTGGAACAAGAACTTCTGTTCAGGAAGCGACAGCAATGGATATTGGGTCCATATATTCTATTATCGGCTTTGCTGTAATTGCCGGAGTTGGCGTAGGAATATACGTATACAGGAAGAAGAGGGAACTGTTCAAATGAGAAGAGGATTAGCGATATTAATATCTTTTGTTACAGTATTATCATTATCCGGATGTAATCCCGAAGAGCAGATAACGGCAACTACTAAGGATATTCCCGTATATAACGAAGAGGCAGAAACTTTATCCGGGAATGAACAGAATGTATCCCGGCCTGATAAAGAGGATGCTCCTGATATGAGTGAATATATCAGGAAATCGGATGTAGAGGAATTATACGTTCGTAAGGATGAAGTTCAGTCCATGATTGACAGGGCTGTTGAAGAGGCATTGGATCGGGCAGACGGTAAGGAACATCCTGCGCAAAAAGGCCCTAAGGGTGATCCGGGACGCGGTATCGCTGCTGTTGCGATCAGTGAAGAAGGAAATCTTTGCATTGCATATACTGATGGTACCTTTGCTGATCTTGGCAGGGTAAAGGGAGATAAGGGCGACAAGGGAGATCGGGGTGAGCAGGGTGAAAAGGGAGATTCAGGCCGAGTCGGTAATGACAAACCGGCACAAGAAAGTCCTGAAAAGCAATCTCATAATGAACGGTCTAAAGAAGAAGCTGAAGCAAAAGCTGCAGCAGATGCAGCCAAGGCAGCTGAAGAAGCGGCCAAAGCAGCAGCGGAAGCAGCAGCCCCCACAGTTTCGGTAGGCGGTCATGAGTATGGCGGACATGTTTTTACAAATGATGAGTGGAACTGCCTGTTGTCTGTGTGGGATTACACGGGGGATGCCGCTGAGATGATTAGTCATCATTCGGCAGCAGAGCTCAAGGCAGTACTTGATGAGAAGATGGCAGGCGGAGCGAGAAGCGCTTGGTAATCTTATTTTTTTTCAAATGATTATTACGATTTGAAATACTCTGTGTATATCGCGACATTTCCGTCGCAAGGTATGAATTGTCATTTTGCCACGTGAGAATTTGCTGTAATCGAGGTTGCAGTTTATGTATAGAGAAAGAGGAAGGTGCTTTTCAAATAGTAAATTAATTGGAGGATTGCTCAGTGTTCAGTATATTCATAAGATAAATGATCTTGTCGATAAATATCGGAATCCTTCAGCCCATCCCGGGTTCTTGAATTTTGAAAAAGCACAGAAATGTAAGGAGATTATGCCTGATCGTATGGACTATTTGATGAATTGTGTGTGCACTGGGGTTTCATAAAATGGAGCGTATAGCGAGCCATTGTGATCGACAAGAACCTACGTAAACTCAAAGCCAAGAAGCGTCGGATGGCGAATGGATTCAACACCAGGATGCGGGATATGAAGCAGAAAACGAGTTACATATGAATATCACGAACGAATATATTGAGGAAGAAAGCATAATCGTTGTAAATAAGTGGATAGGTATGGAACCTCATGCAACGCCGCCGGAATTCATTGATGATGAAGGGTCGAAAGGATTGTTGACCGTACTTTTGTTAAGTGTGTATTTGTTACGTTAAAGACAGGGGCTGTTTTGAATCTGAAAGCCAGTAATAATCATGATTATGGTTTTGTCATATATCCTAGATAAAAAACACCACCTACGGAGCATTCGCCCTTTCAGTGGTTCAATTAAATTATACCATTAATCTGGAGATATGCAACAAATAATTGAGATTTGTCGAGATGATAGAAAATGATAATAAGACTAAATGGAGGAAATATCCATGAGGTGGATCGATTACAGAGAAGCTTTAGGGGTTAGCTTTTCGGATTCGGATAAAGCAAACATGCTTGCATGTAAGATAATTCTGTTTAAAGATAATCTTGATAAAGCCAAGGACCTGATGAGCGTGGTGGCTGAAATCAGGGATAATTCAGAGAAGATGGCATGATTGCTCGGGTAATGAGCCGGAAATCATTTCCGGATTGGACTATTTTACATGCAAGTGGAATATGATGACGGCGTCAGTAGGATCTTCTTATACGTAAGTGGAGAACTACCGGAGAACGCCGGAGATGATGAGAAGCGCCTCCGGAATTTGCTCAGATACATAAATGAAAGTATAGACGAGAACGTTACGGACGATAACACGAGTAGACTGAACAATATAGTCAGGCATACAAAGAACAAGCCTGGAATGGGGATCAAGTATATGAAGAGAATCCGAACTGGCGGTTCATTGTTTTGAGTTGGTTACGTGTTTCATCCATGAGACCATACTGCTTCAATTTCGTCCAACGGTCAAGAGTGTACCGTGCGATTTTCTTGGAATCAGCTTTATCAGTCTTGGGCGCACGGAGGGATTCATCGCCGAAGTTTTTTATGAGTACCGGATTAACAGTGCTCACAAAGAGACCTGCATCTGTAAGCCAGGTAGCCATGGGCTCATAGTACCTGCCCGTACACTCCATACACACCTTGGTCTCGCCCTCAAGGTTCTTGATCTCACTGATCAGTGCCTCAATAGAGGAACGGGTATGGCGGACATCACAGGGAGGGAGAATGACTCTATCACCCGGTCTTCTGATCGTGACAGTGCTCTTGCCTTTTGAAACATCGATACCAACTGCATTCATCATGATAGAAACTCCTTTGGGATATATTAGCAATGGTCAATACCAGTTTTACTCATTGCCTATTCAATCTACTGGGTGTTTCACACGAACGGGAGGTTCAACCTGCGTAAAACGAATGCTGCGAATGAGGAGCTGGTTAGCTGACTCTTCAACGAACGCAAGGTTCTAGTTGGGAACGGCCAGACCTATTGCTTCCATCATTCTACAGCTTAAGCAACAAGATGGATAACATCCTAGTTGGATGGTAGGAATATTAACCATAGATATATAGTAGTAGTTGGGAACGGGACAGAGAGTTAATAAAAGACGAGCGCGCCAATACAGAGCGTGAGCGAAAGCGAGCGGAATACGCAGAGCAGCGAGCAGAAGACGCAGAGCAGCGAGCAGAAGATGCAGAGCTGCGAGCCGATAATCTGCAATCTGAGTTGGATTCTGCCCGAGCAGAGCTTGCCAAACTGAAAAAGAACAAATGATATCGTGGCGGCATACACATTTCGTACGGGTAGGCCCTCGCTATGAACAAAAGTGTCGTGGGGAATACGACAGAATTCACACTGATATTTTTTAACGTAGAATTTTTAGATTATGACAAAAGTTCGGTAAGGTCAAAAAATGGTAAGAACATGCCTGGTCTTTTCATGTTCAAAAAAGTGAAAACAGCAATAAAAGGTTGGGAAGTATCGTGAGCGAATCTCTAAAGAATAACAGAGAACTATATGAGAAGACGAATCCTGTGTTCAACACAGCAAAAATGACCTTGTTTCAACTGGCACAACAAGGAAATACACATGCCGCCAAGATATCCGAAAAGCTGGGACTGACAGAGGATACACAGAAAAGTCAATCCTTCAGCATGGGACCGGAGGAAGAGATGACTTTCCGGATCATTCTGGAGACACGATATCATATGATGGGCATTCTGGCACAAGATTCGGGATTTTCTGTATTCGTTGACCTGCCCTGTGGATATACACCACGGGCCATAGAAACGGCAGAACATAGTTCATCATATATCGGACTTGACCTGCCACCTGTCATTTCGGAGATCAGCAGTATTATTCTGCCGATGATAAGCAGTGAAAAACAAAGCCTTGTCCGTTTCAACCCTGTTGATGCAACAAACGGCAGATCGCTGGAAAAGGCGCTGGAAGACGTGAAGGAGAATATCTGTATCAATACTGAAGGACTGCTGATGTATTTTAGTGATGCGGAGATTCATTCCTTCCTGGAGAATATCAAAAAACTGCTGGATATCCATGGCGGATGCTGGATTACGGCGGATCCCGAGATTATGCCCGAACATATACGAATCCTGAGTGCTATCCATCCCGGAGATACCAATCATGATACGGATAGTATTCTCAATGAGAAAGCAGATGTGAGCGTCACGACGAATAGTCTTATGGTCCGCTACGGGCATGAGAAGGAGGATGTGGAAAAAGTGAAGGACATTCTGTCTGAGCATGGCTTGAAAGCAGAACGGATCCGGATTGGCAGTCACATCGTGGCTACAAAAGCATTTTCTTTGCTGACACCTGAGCAGGGAAGTGCTGTCCTGAAAGCTGTGGAAGATATTGCCTTTTGGAAGGTTGTTTCCGCAGGATTATCTGAGAACAACGCCGGGGCGGATCAACACTTCACGATTCGCAAAGAATATACGGATGGCGTGCTTTTTTTTGAGCTGACCGGCCGCCTGGATTCACTGACTGCTCCGCAACTATTGGCCAAGTACGAGAAACAGAATGCATCCGACGTCATCAGAAAAGTGCAGATTGACTGCCATGCCCTTGACTACATTTCCTCTGCCGGACTTAGGGTTCTGTTGATCATGAAGAAAGGCTGTAAAGAAGGAGTGAGTCTCAAGGGCATGAATGATCTTGTGCGCGACATTCTCGATCAAACCGGATTTAGTGAGATTATTCAAATGACTGTATAGAACGGGATTATCATGACCACGGTTTGACCACAAAAAGTTTGGTAAAAGAGGATAATATGTATAATGCGTATATATTTTGCGATGAGTTATACTACGAAACACTACATATTATAGAAGCCACATGACTACTAAAGAGCTCGAATAAAAACAATGTCCCCGAGAACCGCTTATATCAAGGATCTCGGGGATTTACCAGATTCTTCTTCGTAGCAGAATAAATGAACACTGTAAAGCAGAAGTATGATAAAGTACATACCGATTAACCGGTAAAATCAAAAGAGACAGGAGATACATCTCCTGTCTCTTATACGTTTGTCAGATCACGCGTTAGACTTCTTGATATTGTTGGCAGCAATAAAGATGAGCACGCTTATAGCCAAGCGGTTTACGTCAAAGCATTACAATTGGGGTGCTGTCCCAGGTCGCCGCAGTCGTTATCATCACACCAGCCAGCATTATCGCCACAGAAGCCGTCCTCACCGACTCCGCCTGAAACAGCGGCAAGCATATCATCGTTGAGCTTTATTGATGTTTCTTCAAGAATTGAAAGAGCCTCCTCTTTTGATTTGGCGTTTTTAAACTTCTTAAGAGTTTCCTCATCCACCTTTTTGGATATCTCATCTTTGAGCATTTTCATTGCGTCTGCTTTACTCATGCTTTCTTTCTCCTTTTCAAATGCAGGCTTGTTAAATGATGCATGCGTACATTATATAGCATCGAACGTTATATTGAAAGCATTTTTATATCAATGTATCAGAACTTTTGCAGACACTTCGCGAAATCCTGATATAAACAAACAGGATGAATACCGAACCGATAAGATCCGAGACAAGCTGGGACCACATAAGGCCTGAGGGCGACCATATCGTGTTCATGATCATCGATATGGGAATGATGAGTACTATATGGCGCACGATCGCAAACAGAAACGATATCTTTCCGCGATCGACGGCGTTCATGTAATTTGTTACGACATATCCGATCATCATAAATGGCAGGGATAAACACCGGCAGTTCATAAATGAGCTTCCTGCGGATACGGTTTGCGGACTGTCTATGAAAATCCCGATAAGGGGAGTGGAGAAAAGCCGGAAGATGATCGTGCAGAAACATGTGAATACAGTTCTTTCTTTTATAGCACAGTTAAGTTTTGAAACGGATGGAATAAAGCGCCTTAACATATGATGCCGGATCATCTTTGTAGGCAACGCACTGACGGACCCCGTTCAGGAGCCGCTTGTTGGGACAGCCGCCGCGGCAGACGGGAAGCCAGATACATTCCCTGCATTCGCTGTCAGATAATACTCCGGAAGTGTTCAGGAATCCGGTGAGATTATCGGCATTTGAGGCTGTGGCTATAGGATCTGTCGGATCCCACTCGGAAACGGTCCCAAAGCTTTGATCGGGCTTGTCTACAGTTTCCCAGCATTTATGAAGCCGCCCTTTTGCATCTATACCGACAGACCACATGGTGTGGGCACCGCAGTAGTGCCCCCTTGCATGATTTGCCCGGGAAGTGTCAAGCTTTACTCCTATATCAGCATTGTCGGCATCACATGTCAGATCCAGATCGCTGTTCCTGTTATGAGATGCTTTGTTGCCTGATACGGGCGCAGCATAGTATTCAATGCGGTTTCCGCTACGTGTCGCAACAGATTCAACATAGTCCTTAAGAACCTGTTGCTGGTCTTTGTTTTCCGAGTGGACGTTATGTCGCACGTTTATCCTGAAAGGTATAACAAGTTTTTCAAGATTGGCCGTGATCCTGTCAAATGTCGGACCGCCGCCTGCCAGATGCCGTGTTCTGTCATGAACTTCACCCAGACCGTCAAGAGTTATCTGTGCCCGGCACACCCTGCATCTGTCGAGCATATCCACGATATCCTGATCGAGCAGGTATCCGTTGGTTATTATCCCGGCGCTGTATCTGACATCGCGAGCCTCACATATTGAAATAAGACGCCCTGAAATGTATTCGATAACATCAGGTGCAAGGAGCGGTTCTCCGCCAAACCATGAAACATTGAGACGTTTCGCTTTTGATGCATCAAGCATCTTTTTGGTTAGAGCGATCACGGCATCCTGTGTTTTCTGTGTCATCTTTTCATTCCGGTGTTCCTCAAAACAGTACGGACAGTCAAAGTTACACCCCATGGTGGGACATATCGTAAGTCCGACGGCGTGCGGGAAAGCACACGCCATGCGTGCCATAGTCTCCAGGGCGGCACGCTCGTCAAAGTCGGTAATGATGCCGAGCTTTGCAAGCTTTGCCAGAAGGGGAGTGCCCTCATCCAGCTCTTCAAGGTTCGCCATGGCATACAGTGTGGCGGCACTCATCGGAGTACATGTATTCCTGTAGAGATTGACCACGTACCACGTGTCCTCTTCATCGATCTTTGCACTGATGTTATATCGGGAAAGGTGCCACTTACTCTCAGACATCGTTTAATCCTTTCTCTATCATCTGCATGCGGCAGTAACACTTTGCGTTCTGCAGCAGTCTGTCCTTCCACCGGAACTTTACCCATGCCGGTTTTATGATCATTATAAAGGCGGTAATATCATCGCCGTCAACGACCGGAATGGCAAAAGACGATCTCAGGTCCCCTGTCATATCAAGGCGTCCGTCGGCAATGTGCCACTCTTTCAGCAGCGACATTACCATGTCATCGTTTCCGGAAAGTGCGATATCAAGTGAGAACGTATCGCCGGTCGTGCCGTCGGGATAAACATCCATCTGATAATCCCGGCCTGATGAAGCAGCGTCCAGGACCGTCCTTATGTCTTCAAGCATCATATCATCATACGCGGAAAATCCCGCCGTTTCCAATGCACTTGCAACCGTATCTTTTACCCTGCGGCCTCCCCGGGAGTTATTGGTGCTGAGATACCCGCAGACACGAAGAGGGGCATCGCTTCTTCCCCGAAACATCCCGAAGAAAGAAAGAGGCCACGTATTCCGCATTCGGTCCGCCATCTTCAGATACAGCTCCCCGTATTGATTCATTCCTATGCTTTGGCAAAACGGCATTACGCATTCCGTATGTTCATAAGGCTCAAAATGAACAGCGGCAGCTGCATAAGGGCTGTCTGTATCTATCTCGAATCCGCAGCATATTACGGGATGAACTTCCTGAAGATCCGCGAAACACCTCAGCATCCCTTCACAGCCCTGTGCAAGAGGGCTTGTGATCATTTCCTCTCCGCTGAGCATATTATATAATACGGTGGCATCAAGAAACGGGCTTCCCGCAAGCGGAAATTCCAAATAGATCTCCGGAAAACGTCTGCCGGCAAGAAACGGCGGCATGATCTTTCTTACACGCGAAAGGCCGTCAGCCGAAAAAAGACGGTCGCAGTCGTGATCCCCTAGATGATCACACATTATATTAAAGACGTCTTCGTATGTGAGTGTAGTCATATACGTGATATCCTCTCCAAATTCATCGTAAAACTACAGTATGACATTGCTGACAAGATATGCCTTGGAATCGACGGGACCGTCCGGTGTGAACCGTACTTTTATAAATGCAGGATAACCGACCAGGTGTCCGTTGCACAGTCGTTTTGCAAATGCTACATCAGGAAGCAGCTCCCACCGCTCATCGGACAATCCGAGATCACAAAGCTTTTTCATAAGGCGTTGCACATTCTCATCATCTTTTATAAACGCAGGATGCTTCGGATCTGTTCTCATACCGGGCATCATAAAACGCAGGCTTGCCGACATTATATCACCGGCCATCCCGTCCCCGGTAACATCAAACTGAAACTCGATCGGAAACGGAAGGGATGACATGAAGCAAATCAGTTCCAAAGTATCGGCAGCTGCCTTATAACCGAGAGATTCGAGCTGCTTTGCCAGGATGCCGGTATCTGTTTTGTACAGATTCTGATCATTCTTGCAGGGTATGCACTCAGCCCTGAGAAACCGGTCGCTCCTTGACGGGAAGGTTCCGAAATAGCAGGCGTACCAGCGTGCAGGGAGTTGTCTCATAAAAGCGTCGTATGAATCACGGGCATCTGATTTTTGCGAAGCTGCAAGAAAATCATGAACAACGGCGTTATCCCGGCCGCTCACAAGAAGCTGTACAGCGGGATTATCATATATGCCTTTTGAAAGATCATGACTTATGGCGAGCTGACGAACTTTGTCCGCCGTAGCAAACCACGAAAAGACATCGGGGAAAAACACATCTTCCGGAATGACAAAGTCTCCTTCAAGTGATTCACGCGAAGTAAGGACATGCAGATCATACCATGGATTTCCCGACAAGGGCAGTTCGAACCAGACCTCCGGAAAATCATTTCCGATATAGCTTTCGGAAAAAGCTTCAAGGGCGTGAGCGTTATGCTCACCAAAGAGAGAAAGATATTTATCCGCTTTGAAAGATGATCTGATCGTATTGAATATGAGCAGGTCGGCGAGATTATCCATGATCGGTCTCCTTATCACTGTACTGAGACAGCATACCATAAATAAAGACTGTGAGGAAGCGGCTGATCGATGGAACCAGATCCCCGATGGAACCAGATCCCCGCACCGAGTCGGTCACACAGAAGATTTCTTCGAAGGAAAACCATTGTATAAAGACGGTAAGAAAAACGGTTCTGAAAAAGTTCCCGGATCACAAAGATCCGGGACTTTCTATTCCGACCGAAAACTTGTAGCATCTGCTGAACCGGTCGTTGTTGAGAGACAACACGACATCCCAGCCGTTACACCGGCCAGAGCAGACAAAGCTGTCGCATTTCGAGAGCATATAAAGAGCATAGAAATAATTGACGGTCGTATCTTCGAGCTTCTCTTCGTACATCCCGTCCGCATGTTCTTTCTCGTAAACGGATATGAGTTCGTTTTGGCGAAGATCCGAAAGTTTTAAGCGCTCCTGCGACAGTGCGACCAGCATGTGTCCGAACTCGCTGCGCATATATTCGAGTGCATCCTCATCCTCGGTAGCAAGAAATATCCGCTCAAATCCGTATTTTCCGATCCAATCGTGAATAAGCGGCGCCATTTCCACGGCAGTAGCCATCTTCCTGTCGCCGGTCATTCCGGCCGTGACGTAATCGGTTCCGCGGATCATGACCCCGAGTACTTTTTCGCTGCCGAACAGTCCGTCATAATATTCGTCCATTTCGGCTTTGAACTTCTGAGTGATGATCGAGTCGTCGATCGAGTGCGGGATCCCTTTAATGAATTTGGTCTTTGTCAATGCCATAAAGCTTGGAACGACAAGTGTATTGTCATCATCGGACTCCTCATCATGAAGATCGAGCGCAAAGTATTCCAGTAGATGATCTTCATTAAACTTGCCGAGTTTACCGTTGCCGTTATGTACGAATCTGAGGCCGAACCTTTCGAAGGCGATCCTGTATCTCCTGCAGTAGGACAGTATCAGTCCGATCCCGGCCCATTCGTCGATATCAACCGTAATGAACTTAAAATGTGAAAGATCCCGGCCGTCCAGTATCCATTGCAACAGGAATACGTTATGAAACGCATATGTACTGCTGAGGGTGCGGAATCTCCCGTCTTCGATGCCGGATCCGAGCTCTTTTTGAATATACAGAAGGCTGTCTTTGTCCAAAGCTTCCGGAAACTTATCACAGACGTGAAGTCTTGTATCTGACGGTATAAACCAGAGGATGCGCTGATCCATGCAGTAAACTTCAATATCCGTATGCTCCAGAACCAGCTTTGTCAGAACGATCGTATACTCGTTCAGCTCTTCAAAAATCATGTTGCTGACGCCGTCAAAGAAACCCATCCACAACGAGTCCGTGTCCTCCTCGTCATAAATGCGGTAACTTGCCATGAACGGCGGCTTCTGATATTCGGGATATGTGTCGAGGGGTTCGATATCGTCATTGTTGTCATAGTAGACGATGTCAAAATCATCCCCCACAGAGTTTGCAACATGGAATCTGTCCAGGCTTCCCGGATCAAGTCTTAATGCATCATGAAAAAGGGAAGGAGTAAGATCCAGTGTCGGGCATTCTGTTGTGTGATCAAAGCTTTCTATCCGGTACAATGTCATTCCTCCGTAACTGTTCAGCCACATATTATTGCAAAAGAGTTCTTTTGTAAAGCACGCCAGTATGCCGTGGTAATAATCCGTGGCGATAAACCGGTCCTTTTCATGCCTTTTAAGGAGGTGGGGAGTAATGGCAAATCGCATAGCGGGTATAACCGATGAGATATCTTAATACATACATTTAATATTATGTTATAATTAATTATTACTGTAATTGATTCAGTGAGGTAAAAATATGCGTATTTTAAAGGGACTGGTTTCGAAATATATATCGATTGTTCTGGCTGCCGCCATTTTTGTTTCAGGAGTGCCGGCAACAGGTGTTTATGCTGCGACTGAAGCATACCAAGCGGTGAATATGTCCGCTGGTGTACAAAGATCAGATGTCGCAGCGGTTTCCAGGGCTGTTGCTGCGGTTAAGGAAGCAAGGCGTACCGGATCCGAAGAAGATATCAAAAAGGCCAGGGATCTTATAGCTGCGCTCAGCCCCGTTGACAGGTTAAGACTGTATGTTGAGTTCACCAAAGATTATTATCTCAAGAATTACAGAAGCAAAGGCTTCAAGTATTTTAACGTTGTGAAATACCTTGCCGCAAATGAGGATGTCGTTTTGGCTGCATTGAAATTCAGCCCTAACGATATGTATGGATATGCCATAAAACACTATCTTGAAAAGGGTATATTTGAAGGCCGGTCTTGCGGGACCGACTTTGATCCGATGGTGGCAATTCTAGCAAAACCCGAGATTCTTTTTGAGATTGTATTTTTTTCCGAAAAAGAAATTCCCGATTTAATTTATGAATCATTTGTACGCGTCACAGGAAAGACAACAACAGAGTCTTACGAGGTTTTCCGCGACAGTTTAGTGATTATAGAAAAGTATACCGGCAATACTGCATATCCGGACGGATTTCAGCCGTTTGATAATGCCGGCAATGACGACGAAGATGGATTTCAGCTGTTTGATGATGCCGGCAATTCCGACGGAGATGACGACTATAATGATGATGATGATCCTGAAGAATCGGAAAAGGATTTCCGGGTTCCAAGTTATGTAAACAATAAATCCCGGAATATCGATCCGTATGTCCTTTACAGGGATTCTTTTGAAAATGAGTTTTTCTCATTTACAACGTACAATCCTTTTGATAACAAGAACAACAATAAGGTTGTAAATGTCAGGTTCATGGGTGAGAATTTCAGGCGCGCAAAGGAACTGTCCCAAGGCAAAAAGTACACATTGATGCTTTATTTCTGCGGAACGAATCTTGAGACAGATCCATATAACAGAAGTGTATCCGGCGAGCTTGTAAGTATGATGCAGGCAGACATGAGCAATGTTAACGTTATCCTGTGTGTCGGTGGTACCAAAGAATATGGCAGTAATTATATAAACAGCGATGCAGAGGACGGATCATCATTTGGAGCGTCAAGGCTGCGATCCGGGATATACTACCTTAATCCGGGTGCATTATCAGCTATCAGAGACAGGCTGATGAGTGTCGATACCGATAAAGGCACTGCGATGTATCAGCTCGAAGGAACTGATGCGGGAACTGACAAGTCACAGGGTCTTCACTTTGATGATATCATTAATAAGGATTCATTTATCCAGCTCGTTTCAACATCTGCGGTGGATATGGCAGATCCTTCTTTTCTGGCAGGGTTTATCAATCTTTGCACCAATCTTTTCCCTGCGGAAAACTATGGTTTAACGCTTTCCGACCATGGCGGCGGGCTTGAGGATGGGGTTATATTCCCTGACAGCCTGGATGACGGATCGGTACATCTTGAGGAAAACGGTATATCCATAGACAAACTGGAATCCGCACTGGCATCCACCGACCTTTACAGGAATAAAAGTGTTTCATCGGACGGAAAACTGGGGTTGTTATTCTATAATGCCTGCCTTATGGCATCAACAGGCCTGGCATATAATACGAAGGACTATTACAGATATATGGTGGCGTCCGAGGAAACATCTTCGGGCCATACATCGTACCGGTATCTTATTACCGAATTGAGTGACTATGTTGAGCAGGGAAGAAGCGACCGTGATATTGCCATTCGTACCGCCGAAATATATGAGCAGTATCCTGCTACACACCATGGCTTTGATAACTGTTTTGTCGGATCGATAGCGGTATTTTCATCCGATGATATGGAAAACACCCGTGATAATCTAAATGAGCTGGCTCGAGAACTGTCAAATATACTCGGAACTCATGCTGACACCTCCGACGGGATGAAGAACGATGTATTTATGGCGATAAGAAAGGCATCTCTTGCATGTTATCCCACAAACGGTACCGATATTGATGACTATTACATCAATTATCTGGATAGAACAAAATTCGTTGATATCGGAGAACTTCTTACACATGTTAAATACAACCTGAGCAGTATATCCAGAGCCGGCTACAGTGATAAAGACAAAAAGGTCTTTGACAGACTCATTAGTAAGCTTGACAAGACGCTGAATTCGGGCTTCCTGGCATATCTATCCATGTATAATACGGAGTTTGGCGGCATATATCAGATGGGAGACTCCGTTTCCATTCCTCTTAATTATACTATGAGCATTCCGGACGGAAAAAACATCTGGACAGATATAAGAGCCGATAAAAACGGTATCAGGGATTATCTTTACGGCAGTTCCATCTATATGCCGCTAAACGAGACCGTGTCTGATTTTTACAGCTCAAATTACTATGCTGCTTATAACGGATCGGATCTTAATGATTATGTAGAGTTTATACGTAACTATCTGACATATTACAACGATGCTAACGGATATGCGAAGAAGATCAAAAATCTTAAGACAGAATTATCCGGTATGGGTAGTAATATCAACAGGCTTGTTTCACAGACGAGCGATGAAGGAAGCTATTTGCGGGAGATCGTGGATGACGGTGACAGGACTCGTCGGTTCTTAAGTTTTAAGATAGCTGACAGTTATGAAGCTGCTGATCTTCCTGTACCCGCAGACTCCACGGGTGATCCGATGCTCGATCTGCTTGAGACTCAGCCGTTCATCAGTATGGTTGCGGTACATAAACAGAAGTTTAAAACCGATGAAGGTGCACTTGAGGTTAATATGATATGTGCGGAATCATCGGTCTCTCCTTTTAGTTTTGCACTTGACAGCAAAACCATTTCGTTTGATGTGACTGATGCCACAGAAAGTATTATTTCCGGAATCACTCTCGAGGGAAATCTTTGGGATAACGGGAAGAGCGACTGGCAGTATGTACTAAAATCATATCTTGAGTTTAATTCAAGCGCAAAAGACAGGGCTACAAGGGCCTTGTTTGGAAGTGATGATAAATCGGAAACACTGACGCTGTATGGAAAAACACTTAAGACCGACGACAACGTAGTGGGTGATACGCTTCATTTCTTCAGGAAGAATGATAACGGAGATTATGAGTACTGCGGAACTGTGGCGGAAGATAGAGTCGATGATACATATGTGTATGAAAAGATAGATTCCGGGAGTGTTTCCGCCATTGCAGCTTATCATTATGTCCTTCAAAGAAATGATGAAGGAAACCTTGAGAAAAAAACACTCGAATACCTGGAAGGCATAGATGTCGGATATTTTGCCGTAACAGGTACGGATAATAAACCTTATCTGAGAACAAATATCCCTGTTACCGAACGGACGGATGAGGGGACATACAGCGGCAATGCGACGGGATACTGCATAGACTTAAGGGACGAGGGCGAGTATTCGGAGATCGCTTATATTAACAAGGATGATTATGATAATAATTATTCAAATGTGGGCGAAGGTCCCCTTAAGGAGATTAATATGGCCGCGACGGATGCGAATGAAATAGACAGTGTCGGGCATTTTACCGAGATGGGAGATCAGGCTAATGACTCGGGTATGCCTAATGCATCTTCACAAAGAGAACAGACAGGGTCTGTCAGAAACGGGAGAGCGGATGATGCAGCGGAACCTCTTCGTGATTCGGATGGTGAACTGTCCGGAGATACCGGTTCATCTTCCGATGACAGTCTGCCTCCGATTGAAGGCGTTCCAGTACCTGAAAGCGATCCCGCATCTGAAGGGAATCCAGCACCTGAAGGAGTTCCTGTACCTGAAGGCGTTCCTGCCCCTGAGGGCGATCTCGCACCTGAAGGGGTTCCCGCACCTGAGGGCGACCTTGCGCCTGCAGACGAAACTGCCGGGAATGGAGAATCTGAACCCTCAGATGTTGAGGAAACGTCTGAAACAGGTCAGGCGGATGCCGGGTCAGATGAGTCATCTTCGGAAGATGAGAACACTGACGGAGAATAGTTTTTAAAACACCTATAACTTATAGTGTTATAGGTGTTTTATATAAAGGGAGGAATACCTTATGGGTTTACTGGGAACTGAAAGGAGACATAAGACATGAAAGAAAGAAAACACAAAACTCTGAACCATCCCATACTCGGATATTTCCTGCTGATGTTTTTTGCACTTATAATTACACAAGTATAGTAAGCATTGTTCAATTCGGAACCGCAAGTGTTCTTATAGCTTTCCTCAGGTCTTTCGCTCCGGGATTTGGGGAAGAGACCGCATTCAGGGGTCTGGGTGTTGCAAATTATTTACGAAGGGATTAAGACCCGCAAAGCGTTCTGAAATAGTGGAACTGTGGAAAAGCAAATGGTCTGCCAAGACCGAATAAATCATACAGATCAAAAAGATGATAAAGGGACGGATATTTGAATCAGATGAACCATCTCCGGAACCTTCTCCGGACGGTGACAGTGACACCGGTGACGGCACGGGCAACGGAGGCGGTGATAATGACAACAGTGACATTGATGAAACAGACAGCGGATCATGTGATCAGGAGGATTAAAATGCTATTGGGTCGATTACGGGATAAAAAAGTAGTATCAATCATTATGGCTTTGGCGATGGTTATATCAATACTGTCGGGGTGCAGCGTTTCGGTCAATGAGCCGGATGAGGCTTCCGAAAGTAACAATAGTCTTGTTCCGGTCGAATCGATTGAAAAAAAGAGCATTCCTTACTATGTCAATGATTCTACGGATGTTTCTAAGCAGGATCTTTATTTCTTTAACGGAAACTATGCTGTGGCATATATGGAAGTGGATGAGTTTTTCGATATTTTCTCCGGGTTATTTGAAGATTATCCGAACTTTGAACTCGATCGCGATTATGTTGATAAAGGATATCTGGTAAAGCGTGAAAACGGCAGCGAAACTTTTTTCGATATGTCTGACGGAAGCGTATCTCTTAATGATTATGATAAGTTTTCAATCCTGCCTGATGCGATCAACCCCGGAGATATCATATGCACACCGTTGTATTTCTATGATGATGATAAAAATGTGATCACGGATGATGACGGGCAGCCGCTGGTACATCTGTTTAAGAGATCCGATCACGGAAATTCCTCCAGGACCGGATTTTCACTGCTTTTGACGCTGTCTGACTATGATATTCCGGTTTATTGTAACGAGGGAAAGTGTTTCCTTCCGGTGGCGACTTTGTCCGATCTGTTCCTTGCACCGAATCTTGAGACATTTCTTTTATATAATGAAGATCGTTTGTTCCTGATAACAGGTGATGAACTTAATGACAAGGAAGAGATTGAAGACGGAAAGACTTTTGCCGACATATTCTATGATGTGTCCGCTACCGAAAGAAGCGAGGAATTGGCACGGTTCACATATAACGAGTTGTGTCTGTTCTTAAACGGCAATTACGGCCTTAAAAATGAGCATGATATAGGTGACTCCTTTGATGATTATTTTGAGACCATCGGATTAAAGAACAGACTTCTTGATACGGACAGTAAGGTGTTCGGTCAGGCTATGTATGAGCTGTTCGTCGGCTATTTTGCAGACTTTCACAGTGGATTGCGCGGGCCGAGTCCGTATATGGGAAAAGATACGAAATTCACACTTGATGATATCGGAAATGTTGCAAAGAATATAGGCATCAGTATAGATAATACGGATCTGTACGGAAATGCGCGCGCTGCTACCAATCTCGTTGATGAAGACGGAGCTCCGATACCCTATATGGAAGTCGGGAATACGGCATATATCACCTTCGACGAATTTGAAATGTGTCCCGATATCACGGATTACTACAGTGATGAGTTTTTGAATGATATTGAGAAATATATCGGTAAGGATACGATAGCCCTTGTTCATTACAGTAATGAACAGATAAACAGAAAAGACAGTCCCATTGAAAACATAGTCCTCGATCTTAGCAATAACGGTGGCGGAGAATGTGACTGCGCAGCATTTGTCATCTCGTGGGTGTTGGACAACTGCAGCATGAGTATTGAGAACGCCAAGATAGGCAGCAAATACAGTGCGACTGTGTGGGCGGATGTGAATCTTGATAAGGTTATAGATGAAAAAGACAGTCTGGATCTTGGTAAGTACAGGTTCTTCTGCCTTACCAATATGCTCAGCTTTTCATGCGGAAACCTTGTCCCTTCGCTGCTGTATGAATCCGGAATGGTCACACTTATAGGCAGAACATCAGGTGGAGGTGCATGTGTTGTCCAGCCGGGTATTGCCGCGGACGGCACGAGGTTCTGTATCTCCTCGGATGACAAGCTGTGCACGGTAAAGAACGGAACCTTTTATCCTATAGATCAGGGAGTGGGGCCTGATTTTACGATCGGAGATCCTAAGCATTTTTATGACAGACAGTGGCTGACGGACTATATCAATACTTTGCCGTGATAACAAACAGGAGCACCGTATATCACAGATAATAAAAGGGAGAACAAGTCGGAATGGCAAAAAATGATAGATACGATACATATCTGCTGTATGAATATATGAAAAAGGTCTCATATACGGTAAGGATTCTTGTAAAACTTAAGGAAAATGTTGTTCCCGAACTATTGAATGAGGCGGCGCAGGAGGCAATATCAAGATCCCCTTATTTTGCGGTAAAAGTGAGAGTGGATGAAAGCGGTGCTTTTGTGCTCGATCATAATGATAATCCCATCCCGGTGCTTCCGGAAGAGGATAAAAGGCTTATGCTCGGTTCAAAAAAGACCGGTGGTCATCTGTTCGCGATAACCTACAGGGATAACTGCGTATGGTTTAATTTTTCCCATTCGGTCTGTGGTGGTTATGGCGGGTTGTTCTGGGTAAAGAGTACGTTATATCAGTATCTGACAAAAAAATACGGCACAATAACTGCGCCGGCAGACCTTAAGTTTGCCGGCACTGCGGTATCGGAAAAGGAGACTGAATTACCCGATGCCTCAAAACTGCCGGATGATGAACCGATCAAGAGATATGATGGTAAAAGCAGTAAAGTCGGACTCGACAGGTTTTTAAAATATCTGTTCAATCCGTTTGCTAAAGATAATTAGTGTATGCTCTTTGAAAAATAAAAACCGTGAAAGTCCTTGATTTTACTGACTTTATTGGCATTTTATGGTATACTGTAAGTGCATGAAAAAATGCGTTTTCTCGTAAAAAACCTTGCACTTCGGAGATGCCAATGTACAAGTTCAATCGAAATCATCAGTTCACTCTCTCGGATTTCAATCAGCCAATCGGATTAAAAATGAACCCCGAAAATCGCTGGGTAAAAAAGGCCGCTACCATTCCCTGGAAAGAGATCGAGGAAAAGTATGCATCGTTGTTTCCGAGTGAAACCGGAATGCCGGCAAAACCCTTGCAAATGGCTCTTGGTTCACTGCTGATCCAGAAACAGTATGATTATTCCGACAGAGAACTTGTTGAACAGATCCGTGAGAATCCGTATTATCAATACTTCATAGGGCTTCCGGGATATCAGGATAAAGCACCGTTTGTTCCGTCGCTGTTGGTCGAGTTCCGCAAGAGGCTCACAGATGAAGTACTGATCGATATCAACGAGATGATTGCTGAGTATAACTCCACGGATGACACCCCGATGGGTGGAGGTTCTGACAGCAATGATGAATCCGAAAACAAAGGAACGATCATACTTGATGCCACCTGCGCACCGCAGCAGATATCTTATCCACAGGATATCAATCTGCTGAATGAAGCAAGAGAGAATCTCGAGGCCATCATCGATACGATCTGCTATGAATACAACTATCGCAGACCCCGGATGTATCGCATCAAAGCGAGGAAGGATTATCTGAGCCTCGCAAAATGCAGAAGACGAAGTCCGAAGAAGATCCGTCAGGCGATCAAGAAACAGCTGCAATACGTCAGGAGAGATCTGGGCTACGTTGAAGCACTCCTCGAACAGGAAGATACGGAATTTACCGATAAACAGCTAAAACGTATCAAAGTCATCTACGAGGTGTATGAGCAGCAGGAGTATATGTACCGGAACAAAGTGCATAGCGTCAAGAACCGGATAGTCAGTATCAGCCAGCCGTATATCCGTCCGATCGTCAGAGGGAAAGCAAAATCCCCTACCGAGTTCGGTGCAAAGCTCGACATGAGTATTGACGAGAACGGTTTTGCCAGACTAGAAAAACTATCGTTTGACGCATACAACGAGCAGGATGTCCTGATAAGCGCCATCAAGAAATACAAGATGCGGACCGGACATTATCCGGAGCGGATACTTGTAGATCAGATATACAGAAACAGAACGAACCTTGCATACTGCAAACAACACGGAATACGCATATCGGGGCCTGCGCTTGGAAGGCCGAAAAAGCTTTCACTCGAAGAAAAGATGCAGGCATACAACGACAGCGTTGACCGTATCGAAGTCGAAAGAGGCTTCAGCCTTGCCAAGAGATGCTATGGCTTGGGACTGATCCGTACAAAACTGGACATTACAACCCGTAGTTCCATCGCATTATCAATCATCGCGATGAACGTGGATTACCTCACGAGCGTTCATTTTTGCCTGTTTTTGATTTCGATGTTTTCAAGGTACGATTGGCAGGAAAACCTGCCTGAAATTTCAATAATCAGCAGCCACGATTACGCGACTTGTTGAGCATACACTAA
>JBGUNV010000075.1:0-2139 GCA_045117595.1 Lachnospiraceae bacterium | reverse complement strand
CTGATGGCTGCATAACAGAACAAACCTTCAAAACAGAAAAACGGGGGCAGAACTCGAAGTTCCGCTCCCGCTTTGTCTACAGTCTGACTCAAGCCATTTTCAGGCTTGAGCTTTTTCCTAAATAAGTATGATCTTCGATCATGCATTCGCAAGTTTCTTCAGTTCTTCGAGCATCACGCAAGCATCCTCATAGGATTCGAACTGGCATGTTCCTACCTTCTCGTGGCCGCCTCCGCCGTATTTGAGGCACAGGCTTCCGACATCAAGAGTAGCCGTCTTGTTGAGGATGCTGTAACCGATGGCACACGCGAGTCCCTGTCCGCCCTTACCGGGTGTCATCCATACGGATATGTTCTGGTCGGGATACATACTGTATATCAGGAATCTGTTGCCCGTGTATATTGTCTCGACACCGCGAAGATCCGTAACGATCAGGTTCCCGAACACTTCCGTGCGCTCTGTTACCATCTCTCTGAATTTCCTCGTCTGATCCTCATAGAGCTCTATTCTTTCTACTACATCAGGGAATGCAAGTATCTCTTCCGTTGTATTCTCTCCGCATGCAACGAGGAGTTTCTCCATGAGCTGGTAGTTACTGATCCTGAAATTACGGAATCTTCCAAGGCCCGTTCTCGGATCCATCAGGAATCCGACAAGAATCCACCCCTTGGGATTCTGGATCTCATCAATGGTAAGGTTTCCTGAGTCAACCTTATCGACCGCTACCATCAGATCATCAAACTGAGGGAACTTCTCCTTACCGCCGTAGTATTCATATATTACTCTTGCACATGAAGGAGCTGCGCTGTCGCATTTTCCCTTATATCTTCCCTCAAGTTCGTTACGCTCCTCTTCACTCGAATGATGATCGAACCATAGTCCGCAACCCTCAACGAACGGTACATTCGCAAGACAGTCATCACTTGTGATCTCTACCTGTCCGTCCTGCAGATCCTTGGGATGTGCGAATTTCCAGTTGTCAATAATGCCTGCGTTCAGAAGCAGCGCGCCACAGGCAAGTCCGTCAAAATCAGATCTTGTAACCAGTCTCATAGTCAGTCTCCTCTACTTAATCATTTTTATTGTTCTTCATCATTATCTTATTATCATACATGGCAGCATCCGCTCTTGCAAATATTTCTGCTACCTTATCGTCCCTGCCGGGTTCATAGATACCTATACCACCCGCAATAGATACCCTGTCATCAGGGGCCGGATCCTTAGCCGCTATCTCTTCCATACGCTTTGTCAGCTTCTGCATGAGTTCTTCACGATTATTATAATCTTCATCCATCAGAAGTACAACAAACTCATCACCACCTATACGGAACACCGGACTGTGAGAAAAGACATTGCACAATACCGAACAGCAGTTAACAATATACGCATCTCCCAGCTCATGTCCGTAATTATCGTTGACCTTTTTCAGATTATTGATATCGAATATTCCGATACCAAACGCCATACGCGTTCCGGAACGTATCCTGGAATTGAGTTCCGCTTCCCTTGTCGTATAGGCTGCGCGGTTCTTCACGCCGGTGAGCACATCCGTCTCGGTCAGTTCGATCAGTCTCTTGTTAAGTACCCGAAGACTGATGTTCTGTCTGACCTTGGACATAAGAACATCTATACGCGACACGTACTCGAACAGGTGATTTCCGTTTCCTACAATATCAACATTATCGCAAAATATCATGTAGCCGTAATTATCCATGACCTCGTGGATAGGTACGAACACAAAGACCCTGTCCTTCTTATTCGGATCAATGTACGGTACAAGCTTTCTGGACTCAAAATCCGGGAAGGTCATAACATTACCATCCTCCATGGAAAATACCGCATTCATTTTCCTGCTGTATCCATGCGTTCTGAACTTGGCCTCTATATTGGTCATCGCCTTACGGAATCCCGGCTCGAGGATGATGTGAAATGACTGCCCTATAAATGACAGGTCACTTGCAAACGCACGCCGCAGGTTCGTCTCGAATTCCTCATAGGTCACTCCCCCGAGCATCTCGTTTTCCATCATCGTGACGTTTCTCTCGAAGATGGTGGTCATCATACGGTTGTAGAACACACTTTTTCCCTGCATTCTACGGAGATAATCAAGATCCCGCAGACACTTGCATCCGCAGCTTT
>JBGUNV010000074.1:0-14227 GCA_045117595.1 Lachnospiraceae bacterium | reverse complement strand
AAAGTATGAGGGAAGGGTTTTTGAAGATCCCTTTATTAGCTCTGCCATTAACTATTTGTCCGACGAAATTGAGAATGCAGGGTACTTCATGATGCTGAAAAAGGTAAAAGAGATCCTGGATATCGTGCGCTTTTCTTCAATGTGGAATCTTGATGGTCTCATCATCATCGGTTTTTGCGAGGATGAATACAAGAACCTTCGGGATCATATAAGACGTCCCTTCGTTGTCTACGACGGCTTTATGAAGGAACAGGGACGCATCAGCAATGTTACCATAGATGACTTTGACGGCGGCAGACAGGTCGGAGAGTACCTTAGGAAGATGGGGCATAAGAAGGTCCTTTGCGTTTCCGATAACAACATATGTATGGATCTTGACAGATATAACGGACTTAATCAGGGGCTAGGGAAGGATGCTGACTTCCTTATGATTCCTATGAGCAGGGAAAAGAGACATCTCTTTTACCAGAAAAATCTGAAGAAAATAAAGAAATATTCCGCTATATTTGCGGTTTCAGACTACTATGCAATTGATCTCATGGTATTTCTTAAGAGCTGCGGTATTTCGGTTCCGGAGGACATTTCCGTTGTAGGATTTGATGGAAGCATTGACTGTCAGAGGGTTGCGCCTGTGCTTACCTCCGTTTATCAAAACAATGAACTCAGGGCAAAAATGGCCATGGAGCTGCTTCTTAAGATGCTGCAGGATAGCAGCTTTTCCCAGAGCGTGTGCGTTCCGGTTAAGCTTGTGGAGGGAGAAAGTGTGAGGCAGATATAATGTCATTTCTGCACGTTATTATGATAAAATAAGTGCAGGGAGTAAAGAATAACCATGAAAAGATGGAATGAATTAGCTCGTTCAAGCATAGAGCAGGCTGGCTGCATTATTGTACTTTTGGTTTTTGTGATTATTTCTGTTGCTTCAGGCAATCGTGAAAGAAATACTAATGCTGCCATATCTGGTGATATTAATGAAGGCTGGATTGATGAAGATGGACAGGCTGTTGATCTTTATGATCTTGAGCCAGGCGATCATTCTGTTACGTTGGATATCAGAGGGCTGGACACTGAAGGGAAGGCGATTTGCTTCAAAACGGTTGATACCAATTTTAGGGTTTATGCATCGGATGAGCTGATATACGAGTATAATCCTGCGATTCCAAGGCATTTGGGTCTTTCCTATGGTATGCAATATCATACCATCGCAATTCCAGAGGGAAGTTCTACTTTAAGGATGGACCTCGATCCTGTATTCGCAAATACGTCTGCAGGTATAAGAGATATAGCTATCAGTGTTGCAGAGAAGTACATGACATATGTCTTTAAGAGAAATCTCTTTCCATTTGGACAGTGTACGACAACTATAGTTATCGGGCTTCTTTTTGTTATAGCAGGAATAACGGGCCAGATCGTTATGAAATCATCAGGTATTGATTTCATTTCTTTAGGTATGATCTGTGTATTGGTAGGATTTGTAGGGATTAATGATACACTTCTTCTTCAGATACTAACAGGTCGTCCTGAACTTATCAGAGTCATAGAATATATGTGCTTCGTCTTTTTGCCATTTCCGGCGCTTTCTTTTTTTTCCAGTACAACCGGAGATTCACACTCAAAGCTGTCCTCTGGCATGTTTGTAGCATGCCTTCTTAATTTTATCCTTCAGGTTGGACTGACAAGAAGCGGAATATCAGACTATTACTATCTTGTTTATATTTCACAGGTTATTATTGCTGCGGGCTTACTGATGGCTGTTGTGCTTGTTTACAGGGCTGTACGCCGTGGGAAAATGAAACATACACTGCTGCGCAGTTTGACTTGGGGACTATTTGCCTGTGTTTTGGGTGTCGGAATTGATATGTTCCGTTATCATTTTTTCTCGAGTTACGGAGATTTAACTTTCACACGCATTGGAGTGCTGCTGTTTACAATATTCATGGGAGGTTATCTATATAAGGACCATATCGATTCATTGAAACAGAAGCAGCAGGAGAGCATCATCCTGGCATCCGAGATATCAGAGGCCTTTGCCAAAGTTATAGATATGAAGGATAAGTACACCAACGGTCATTCAGAGAGAGTGGCAAAATATACGGCCATGATTGCCAAAGAGATGGGATATGACGCTGAGACTGTAGAAAAGTATTATCGCATAGGCCTTTTGCACGACGTAGGAAAAGTTGGAGTCCCCAAATCTGTACTCAATAAGCCAGGGAAACTTACAGATGAAGAGTATGACATAATTAAGACCCATACTACAAAGGGGCATGAGGTTCTTAAGGATATAAGTGTCGTACCTGAACTTGCAGTCGGTGCACTGGCCCATCACGAAAGGCATGACGGAAAGGGCTATCCCAATGGACTCTCCGGCGATGAGATTCCCAAGGTGGCGCGTATCATCGCGGTGGCAGATTGTTTAAGAAGGCTCATAAAGGCATTGAAGGGGAAATACGTTCTCATATTGAAGATCAGATCAATGACAACATGGGTGTTGGAATGGACAGGGAAGAAGCCGAAAAAGCAGCCGTAGCTGATATGGGAGATCCCATTGAGGTAGGAATTTCCATGGATAGGATACATAGGCCAAGGATTGCTTGGAGTGTAGTTGCTATCGCTGTTCTGATAGGAATTGCAAGCAGTGTAGTTCATGAACTCATGGTTTTAGATGCATCAGCACATGATGCAAGTATAAGTGTCATCGGAAGCCATGTTTTTTATACTAATGTCCTGGCAGGATTAATTGCCATGATCGTTATATATATGATCGACTATACTGTTATTATGGCATAGGGCATCTGCAGCATATTCTGATTTTATTCGCAGACATGAGAATCTTCATGTGCTGTATTTGGAGCTTGGAGTAGGTGCTAATACTCCCGTAATCATAAAATATCCATTTTGGCAGATGACGCTGGCAAATGAAAAAGCGGTATATGCCTGTTTAAATTATGGCGAAAGCTATTGCCCGGAGGAAATTGCAGATAGAAGTATATGCATTGATGGTGATATAGGAGAAGTATTTGAGATGCAGATTCTTTAAATGTCTGCAAAATGTGGTTTTCTCGCTATGAAATATAACAAAACCAGATTGAAAATACAAGTTTAACGATGGCGTTTTTGCAATTAAATAAAAAACGATAACGTTAAAACTATGATTTGCAAGTATGGTCACACCATACCCAGTCTGTCAAAAAAATGAAGTATGTAAAACCCGTTAATAGAAGCGGAACTCTGAAATATCCTACGCCATGACTTTAGAATAACCTGCATATTGACTTTGGAATAACCTAATATTATAATTTGGAATATCCTAAAGTGTGGAGGCTTTGCTTATGATAGAGAGAAATGCTTATTCTGCTCTTATGAGACTTGCTAAGCAGTTTCCGGTTGTTGCCATTACCGGTCCGAGACAGAGTGGAAAATCGACATTAACAAAATATGCATTCCCGGAAAAGAAATATGTTTCTTTTGATGATAAGAATCTAAGAGAACTTGCAAAGTCAAATCCCGGTGATTTTTTAAAAGCTTTTCCGGATGGACTGATCATTGACGAAGCCCAAAAAGTCCCTGAAATATTTGATACAGTAAAACTCGTAATTGATAAAGGCGGTTATACTCCGGGTAAATATATTCTTACAGGATCCAGTCAGTTTAGATTAAAACAGAATATTACCGACAGTCTCTCCGGTAGAATCGGCTTGTTAAAGCTGCTTCCTTTTTCTATGGCAGAACTCAAAGAAGCCGGATTATTGCCGGATGAACCATATGATATTTTCTTTAAGGGATTCTACCCGCCATTGCATGATGTGGACAAGCATTTCCATTTGGATGATTGGTTTGAAAACTATATTGACACATATTTGGATTTGGATGTTAAAGATCAGATAAATGCCGACAATTTAAGTGCATTTCGCAAATTTATTCAAGTTTGTGCATTATATAGCGGACAGATGGTAAATTATGACAGTATATCCAGAGATATTGGAGTTTCCGCTGTAACTATAAAAAACTGGTGTTCAATTCTCGAGGCATCTTATATTATTCATTTTCTTGAACCGGACAGTAATAATC
The DNA here is from genome assembly GCA_045117595.1 of Lachnospiraceae bacterium. Taxonomy (GTDB): domain Bacteria; phylum Bacillota; class Clostridia; order Lachnospirales; family Lachnospiraceae; genus UBA2868. Next base: position 10,156 of record JBGUNV010000074.1, on the reverse strand, counting down.
TCGGAAGAACAATTGTAAAAACGCCTAAATTGTATTTTGTTGATTCCGGATTGATGTGTTATTTGCTGCGACTTGAATCAAAAGAAGAGTTACTGCTTGACGATCATAAGGGGGCTGTTGTTGAAACGGCTGCAGTATCTGAATTGCTGAAAAAGAGATATAACAACGCGAAAAAGGCAAATCTGACCTATTACAGAGATAAGAATGGGTTTGAAGTAGATATTATTACGGATTGGAAGAAGAATTTCGCAATAGAGGTAAAGAGTAAATCTGACATAGAAAAGAAGCTGTCTTCCAGCGTAAGGACATATGTTGGTTTAAGAACGGACAATGTACAGGGAAGTGTATTCTACTTAGGAGACGTAACATGTGAGATAAACGGAATCAGATATGTGTCCTGGAATGAATGGGGACTGTAGATTTGGTTAATCAACGAATAATAATGTCGATTCTAAATGGGTACAAAAGATGCTATATGAATTAGCAAATACATCAAAAGCGGCATATCTTTTTGAAGGATGGGAGGAAACTCTGATCTATTCCTGTTTGCAGAGAGTAATGGGGAAAATCATTATTACAGATTTAGAGTCCCCTAAGTCGGCAATGGCATATGTCGGATGCTTTGTTTTTTATGCCGGAGAACCCGATAGGGAACTTGTGATCAATAAACCTGAAGGTTTTGTTATCATGGTGCCACAGAATAAGGCGTGGGAAGCCTGTATTGAAGAGTGCTTTCCTACGGCAAAGAAGGTGACCAGGTACGCCATCAAAAAGGATACTCGTTTTGATAAAGCTATGTTGAGAAACATGGTAGCAAAAATGCCTGTCGGATATGAGCTGAAAGAGATCGATGAGAAAACCTATGACCTCTGTCTTCCGGATCCGGTGACAAGGGATTTTGTTTCATCATTTGAAAGTAAGGAAAGATTTTTGGAGCTCGGGCGGGGGATGGTGATCATGAAATCCGGGCTCATCGTAGCCGGGGCATCTTCTTACACAAGGTACAACGAAGGAATTGAGATAGAGGTTGATACGGTAGAGGAAGAACGTAGAAAAGGCCTTGCGACGATCGCAAGTGCCGCGCTGATCTTACGATGCCTCGATGAAGGATTATATCCGAGCTGGGATGCACAGAATATGAATTCAGTTCGTTTGGCAAAAAAGCTTGGATATGAATTTGATCATGAATATACCGCATATGAGGTGTCTGGAGAAGAGCGGACACATTGATCCGGACTTTTTTTGGTTAAAAACATCCTTAATATATCTACAAAGTTTAAGGCGAAATAAATGTACTTTTAGAAGCAATAGTTATCTTTGTTTTGGCCGCCTATGCATTCTGGATCATCGGTCTACCGATCATCCTGGATATCATATGGGTCAAAAGAGTAAAGACCGGAAAGAGCAAGAAATTCGGTCCTCTCGGAATCATATCCATTATCGTTACAGTTAGCAGTATCCTGTATTTGCCGGGCTGAGATGTTAGCACGTTATACCGGAAGTTAAAGCGGGAAAGCCACAGCATCTTTGTACAGCTTCTGAAGTGTTTGTATAAATTCAGCAAGGCTCTCACGACTATCCGTTTTGTGGGTGCATAGGACGCAGTGAAAACATTCCCTGCTGTCATAAGGTATCCATGCAAACTGTCCGCTGTGGTCGTTTAAGAACCCGGGAGCTAAGCAGATGCCTTTGCCGGATGCAACATTCACAAGAGTAGAGTCGTGATCGGGACTGTTAAAATATTCGATCTTACCGGAGGAGATGAGCTTCTGCTGGACACTACGTAAAGCGTTCGGAGAGCCACCTCCAACCATGAGGGTGCGTCCGTAGATATCTTCATCTGTAATGATGTTCTTTTTTGCCAGAGGATCGTTTTTATCGACAATAAGATAGATTCCGGAGTCAAAAAGCTTGTGGACGTTGATCCCCGGGATATGTTTAGTCTGTTCTATGAGAGCAAAGAGGACATCGGACTCATCCTTTAGAAAGCTTTCCACACCGTTATCGTACAGAAACAGAGGAGTAACCTGGACACCGGGCTGCTCCTTTTCAAATATGCGGATCGCCTCAGGCAGGAAATATATGGCCTGTCTGACCATCATGGAAACGGTTATGTTGTCAGTATATCTGGCGCTGAAATTCTGGCCCTGTTCAATAGCACGCTTCATATCCTCACGCATACCGGAAAGATACGTTACGAACTGGGCCCCGGCAGGAGTGAGTGCGGCTCCCTTGCCGTTTCTTTCAAATATCTTAAAGCCGACCTCATCTTCTAAAAGCTTTACCTGATAGGAAAATGTGGGCTGGCTTACAAAGGCATTCTCTGCAGCGCGGCTGAAGTTAAGTGTTCGCGCCAGTTCTATACAGTAATCAATCTGTTTGGTAGTCATTACATAATCTCCCGGGAAAACAAGTTATTTAAAATTTAAATCAATTATAGGATATTTAAATTGGATATTTCAAGAACTCCATGTAATAATTTATTCAACGAAGCAAATAAACATGGATCACGAAAACCAAGATAACGGAGGACATTATGATGAGTAAAACATTGATCGCATTCTTTTCAAGAGCAGATGAGAACTACTTTGGCGGAGCAATGAGATATGTAAAGGTTGGAAATACCGAGATCGTGGCAGGGATCATTAAGGAAATGATCGATGCGGATACATTTAAGATCGAGATGAAGGATCCTTATTCACCCGTATACATGACCTGCATCGATGAAGCAAAGAAGGACAAGCAGAATGATGCAAGACCGGAGCTTACCGGATACTTAGACAGTATTGAAGAGTATGACACTATCATTCTCGGCTATCCTAATTATTGGGGAACATTTCCGATGGCAGTTGCAACTTTCCTTGAAAGATATGATTTCACCGGAAAGATAATCCTCCCCCTTTGTACCAATGAAGGAAGCGGGATGGGATCCAGTGAGAGCGATATAAGGAAGTCTGCCAAAGGAGCAACGGTAAAAAAAGGCCTTGCGATCACGGGTTCACAGGCAGCAAACTCAGCGGAAGCGGTAAAGGAATGGCTTGCAGCAAACGGACTGATATGACCCCCGGGGACGGGGTTAAGGGTCCGTTTTTGGAGATACAGGAGGAAATAAAGATGGAATATGAAAAAGGATATGTATTTGATCTGATGGAACAGGGCGGACCTACAGATGTAAGGGAACCATACTTTAAGGATGCAGTTGATGAGATGATGAGAGCCAGAGTTCTCTGTGCCAGGGCAAATGCAAAGATGCCTGATGATCCTGCTTATGTGGATGATCTGGAAGAACTTTTCGGGAGAAAGCTTGATGATGTGAGGATCCTGACACCTTTCATCTGCGATTTCGGAAACAGGGTGAAATTCGGTAAGGGCGTTTTCATCAACCATTCAGCGATACTGTCTGCATCCGGCGGTATTGAATTCGAAGACGGCTCCATGGCAGCACCGGGGCTTCGGATCGCAACCATCAATCATGATATGAATCAGCGTCATGCAATCTATACCTACGGCAAAGTGACCGTTAAGAAGAATGCTTGGATCGGGATGAACGTGACCATCTGCCCGGGCGTGACCATCGGAGAATATGCTGTTGTAGCTGCAGGTGCTGTAGTTACCAGGGATGTACCGGATTACGCTGTAGTCGGAGGTGTGCCTGCCAAGGTGATCAGGATGCAGGATCCCTCTGAGCAGAGGGAATGAATAAACAAAACGGAATGGAGGATCATGCAATGGAATATGTAACACTTAATAACAAACTGGAATGTCCCGTAGTCGGGATTGGAACATTTATGCTTTCGCCTGCCGATGCAGAGAACAGTGTAAGAGAAGCACTTAAGATGGGATATCGTCTCATTGATACCGCCAATGCATATGTAAATGAACGGGCAGTAGGAAGAGGTATGAAGGACAGTGGAGTAAAGAGGGAAGAGATCTTTCTTTCCACAAAGCTCTGGCCCAGTGAATATGAGAATCCGAATGCTGTGGATGAGACTCTGGAGCGCCTTGGGGTTGATTACGTGGACCTTCTATATATCCATCAGCCTGCCGGCAACTGGCTCGCTGGATACAGACAGCTTGAGAAGGCTTATAAGGAAGGCAAGGCTAAGAGCATCGGCATCTCAAACTTTGAAGGAAAGTATATTGAGGAGCTTGAAACAAAGTGGGAGATCGCACCACAGTTTATCCAGGTAGAGACTCATCCTTATTTTACCCAGAAAGAACTGAGAAAGACTCTTGATAAGTATGATATCAAGCTCATGAGCTGGTATCCCTTGGGTCACGGGGACAAGAGCCTTATAAATGAACCGGTATTTGTCGAACTTGGAAAGAAGTACGGAAAATCTCCCGCACAAATCATCCTCCGCTGGCATACCCAGATGGGATTTGTAGTGATCCCCGGCAGTAAGAACGTGGACCATATCAAAGATAATCTCAACATCCTCGATTTTAAGCTGACGGACGAAGAGATTGCTAAGATTGCAGAGCTTGATAAGAATGAGAGGTATTATCACAGGACAGATGAGCAGCTTAAACAGTTTGCAGGCTGGAAGCCGACCTTTGAAAAGGCGTGAGATTAAGAGCACGTCTCTGTTGTTAATGGTTCTTCTTGCACTGATGGTTACCGCATGCGGTAAGAATACTGATATAGCCACGGGTACAGCAAAAGAAGAGCCAAAAACAGAAAGTGGTGATGAGGTGAAGGAATACGATTTTTCTACATTTGAAAATGTAGAGATAGGCGGTTTTTGACGGAGGAAATGATAGTGAAGAAAAAAATAGGAATTCTAAGCCTGCTTCTTACAGCGCTTATGGTAACAGGTCTTTGCGGATGCGGAAGCACGGATAGCAGTATAGAAAATACTGCACCGCAAAACAGTACGATCGCGAATGATCAAAGTGCGGAAGCAGATACAGCTGAAGCTTCGACAACAGGGCAAGCTGCCCAAACAGAGGAACAAGCAGTGGGTCCGGAACCGGAAAGTGAAAACAGTGATATTTTGGTGGTTTATTTTTCTCGTGCCGGCGAGCAGTATACCGTAGGTGTCATTGATAAAGGAAACACTGCTATCGTGGCCGAAATGATCTCTGAGGAGACAGGAGCTGATCTGTTTGAAGTGACCCCGGAAGATGATCACTATCCAATGACATATTCAGAACTGACAGATGTAGCAAAACAGGAAAAGAACGATAATGCCAGACCTGCGTATGCGAAAGATGTGCCGGATCTGTCGCAGTATTCCACCATATTTATAGGCGCGCCTGTCTGGTGGGGCGACTGGCCGATGATCATGTACACATTCTTTGAGAATAATGCAGAGGGCCTTGCAGGTAAAACTTTGATCCCTTTTTCCACACATGAAGGATCGGGCCTTTCAGGTTTTGATAAAAAGCTTTCCTCAGCCTGTCCGGATGCAACGGTTTTAGACGGACTTGCTATTAGAGGAAATGATTGTCAGAACGATCAGGACAGTGTCAGGGAAAAAGTCAGCGAATGGGTGAGGTGACTGGGATATTAGATCATGACTTCGAAAAAGGTTGGATTAGTTGGAACTGCTGGCGACTACACTCCGACGGTTTGATAGAAAAAATGCGGTTATCCGCAAAAATTTCATGGAAATAATTGACCGGGAGTTGGCTCGCTCACCAATCCAAGCAAACTGGCTAATACGTTTAAAAGTGAACGACAGATTGGCATAGGCTCCGAAACAATTGAAAAATACCTTGGATATTTTGAGGAATCTTTTCTTGTTGAGAAAGCAGTTCGCTATGATGTTAAGGGCAGGAAATACATCGGAACTTCTGCCAAGTACTATTACACTGATATGGGGCTTCGCAATGCAAGGCTTGGGTTCAGGCAGCTGGAAGAGACTCATATCATGGAAAACGTACTGTACAACGATCTCATCCGAAGAGGCATGAATGTTGATGTGGGTGTGGTGGAATACAATACCAAGGATGCAAACGGAAAGAAGATCCGAAAACAGTTGGAAGTAGATTTTGTTGTAAACGGGGGAGGTAAACGGTTCTATATTCAATCTGCCTTATCTATAGCAGATCCGGAAAAAAAGAACAGGAGATAGAATCATTGAAGAGAATCCCAGACTCTTTTAGTAAGATTGTTGTAGTTCGGGATTACCTTAAGCCGTGGCAGGATGAAAACGGGATTACATATGTTGGCATAGAGCAATTCCTTTTGAATGAAGATCTTTTGAAGTGATGTTTTTCTATTTGGGGTAAAGGTGCTTATCTTTTAAGGAAGCTGGGATGTAGAATCTGACAACAAAAATCCCAAAAGACAACAATTTGACAACAAGGTTAGTGGAAGGATGTCTTGATCTGAGCAAGAAATTTTTCGGCTATAGGTGTAAAGGATGGGTATTTATGCCAGATCAGGTATAACTCGGATGTCTGCTTCGGAGATAATGGACGAAATACAAGACCATTCTCATCCGAGCATTCGACCAAATGCTTAAAGGTAAGCAGGATTCCGAGACCTTCCCTTGCAAAAAGAGATCCGTTATAAGACAGGCGGAATGAACCTTCAAGATGTAATCTTTCAAAATTTGCGCCTGCCCAGGCAGGAATTTCATTGTTCCAGCTTTGTTCGGAGCAGAAAAGCGGCTGACCGAAAAGGTCCTTCGCCTTAATGGTTTTCTTTCCGGCCAGAGGGTGATCTGTCGGCATGACAGCTCCCCAGATATCGGATTCCGGGAATTTCACGTAATTGTATTTGGTAGAATTTGGCTTCTCACACAATACTGCAAAATCAAGCAGGCCTTTATCAAGCTTCTCCGTCACCTGCTCAGTGTCGCCACTGGTGATGTGATAGGTAAATCCGGGATATCTGTTTTTCAACTTTCGGATTTCTTTTGCAAGATGCCTTATCTGATAGCTTTCGGCCAGTCCGAAGTAGATATCGCCGCCTGTGATGTCATCGAGAGTGATGAATTCCTGCTCGATCCGGTCAGCCATTGCAATAAGATCCTCAGCACGGTCGCGAAGAAGCATTCCTTCATCTGTCAGGGAAATGCTGAAGCTGTGGCGTACAAACAGTTTTTTTCCAAGTTCATCTTCTAGTGATTTTAATGTTTTCGAAAGTGTAGGCTGTGTGACATGAAGCATGTCCGCAGCCTTTGTCATATTTTCTTCTCTTGCGACGGCAAGAAAGTATCTCAGGCTTTTGATCTCCATAGGCACCTCTCTTTGATATTCTGTTTTGGAATATCATGATATTCATTTTATTCATTAGCGAAGAATCAGTCAAGCAAATATAATGAGAATGCGAGGTAGAACAGATGGAAATAAATGCACTGATAGAGAATCTTTCAGATAACGGATGTAGCAGGGAAGGAACTTCGAGGGCAAAGGCTCTTTATGAAGCCGGAGATATGGACGGACTAGTAAAGTATCTTCGAAAATGCCGATGCGCCCTGGTGGAGGAGATGCATGATAGTCAGAGGAAGGTTGATCGGATGGACTATCTGATCCGGCAGACACAAAAAGAAGTGGATAAACAGTGATCAAGAAAACGGAGGATGCAGATCATGATCAAAAAAGAAGAACTGACACTGGTAACTGAATGGGATAAGACTTTTTCGAAGAGCCAAAAGGTAGAGCATAGTAAAGTAACTTTTGTGAATCGTTACGGTATCACTCTTGCGGCTGATATGTACGTTCCAAAGAATGCAGATGGTAAGCTTCCTGCGATAGCGGTAAGCGGACCTTTCGGAGCAGTAAAGGAGCAGTGCAGCGGGTTATATGCTCAGAGGATGGCAGAGAGGGGATTTCTTACTATAGCGTTTGATCCGTCTTTTACCGGAGAGAGTGGCGGGAATGTCAGGTATATGGCGTCTCCGGATATCAATACCGAGGACTTCATGGCGGCAGTTGACTTCCTTTCCCTAAATGAGAAGGTCGATCCTGAAAGAATTGGTATTATCGGAATCTGCGGGTGGGGTGGAATGGCTATCAATACGGCGGCGCTTGATACGAGAATAAAGGCAACCGTGGCATCCACAATGTATGATATGACCAGGGTGAATGCAAAAGGTTACTTCGACAGTGAGGACAGTGAAGAAGCACGCTATGAGAAGAAGAAAGCCATGTGCGCTCAGAGGCTGGAGGATCTGAAGACTGGTGAGTATAAGCTTGGCGGGGGTGTAGTTGATCCGCTTCCTGAAGACGCTCCTTTCTTTGTTAAGGATTACTATGAATATTACAAGACATACAGGGGGTATCACGCAAGAAGCCTTAATTCCAATGGAGGTTGGAATGTTATCGGGTGTGAATCGTTTGTGAATCAGCCGATACTTAAGTATTCAAACGAGATTCGCAGTGCAGTTCTTCTGATCCATGGAGAGAAAGCTCATTCATGCTATTTTTCTGAAGATGCTTATAAGGAAATGACAACAGACAGTAAATATGCTGACAACAAGGAGCTCATGATTATCCCTGATGCTGTACACACAGATCTGTATGACGGCGGAGACAAGGATTATATCCCGTTTGATAAAATAGAGAGTTTCATGAGTGAGCATCTTAAATAAAGGTGGATGAATGAATAGAAAAAGAGCGCTATTTGCGCAATCATGATGATGTTTGTGATTTCAGCGTGTGCATGGAGAACAACCGGTCAGCAAGCCGAGAAAGCCCGGGCGGGTACAGATCATAGAGTGAGAAGGTGATGGTATGGAACAGGCAGAGCAGAGAAAATATCTGATAAAAACACTTTTTTATACCCAGGGTGATTATGGTCTGTTTCAGTGCAGTGAGCCCTGTTCTAATGAAACTTATGAGAATGAAGAGATGGTCGGAAACATGGTGGAGTAGCAAAAGGATATGAAGATCCCGACAGATCTGATACCGAAATGTCCGAAGTGCGGCAAGCCTCTTACGATGAATCTCAGATCTGATGATAAGTTTGTTGAAGACAGAGGCTGGCATGAGGCTGCAAAGCGATATCATGACTTTTTGAATGTCCATAAAGGAAAAGTACTGTTCCTGGAACTTGGTGTCGGATATAACACTCCCGGCATCATCAAGTATCCCTTCTGGCAGATGACGACAGACAATCCGGAAGCCACCTATGTCTGCGTAAATTTTGGCGAAGCATTCTGCGCTTAGGATATCAGGGAACAGGCCATTTGCATCGATGGGGATATCGGCACGGTAATAGATGAATTAGATAGGATAAACAGAAAAAGCCATTTATGAAAAAACCTATTGACTCTCACGTTCCGTCATAGACTATGATGGGTTCATCAGGAGACAGGAGGACGATCATAATGAAAACAGTAAAGGAAGTATCCAGGCTTACAGGTATCTCGGTGCGCACGCTTCATTATTACGATGAGATCGGTCTTTTCAGACCTACTGAAGTTAAGGAAACGGGATACAGGTTTTATGACGATAAAGCCATAGATAAACTTGGACAGATCCTTGTGTTCCGCGAACTGGACCTTCCGCTTGCGGACATAAAGCTCATTATGGATAATCCGGATCTTGATCGTAACACGGTCCTGGCTAAACAGCGTGAAATGCTCTGCGCAAAATCACAGAGGATCGAGCGCATCATCGCCAGCATTGACGAAATGTTGAAAGGAGATCAAAACATGGATTTAACAGTATTTGATGAGACAGAGATACGTAATATGTTCACCGATATTCTTCAGAACATGAATGAATCACAGAAGCAGATATTCGTTGATCACTATGGAAGTATCGAAGCATGGGAACAGCATATGATGGAAGCTGCTTCAGATGAAAAGGTGCAGAAGAATTATGCGAAAGTGGTTGAGTGGTACGGTGGCAGGGAAGCCGCAAAAGAATCTGTTAATGATCAGCCGAATTCAGAAGTATATGCAGCATATCAGAAGCGAATCGACGATATCCGGAAGAGAATAGTCGGGAAGAAGGGGACAGATGTTGCTTCATTTGAGGTTCGGCAGTTGATCGGAGAGTATGATTTTATAGCGAAGCAGCTTTATCAGGTTAAGGACGCTAAACCGCTATTGCTTGATATCGCAAAGGGATATCGGGAAAATGAGGAACTGATAGCGGAGCTGGATTCAGTATATGGAAGCGGGTCAGCAAAATACATAGGAGAAGCGATAGAGTTGTTCTATACATCTCCGAGCAGGTTTTGAGTATTCATTTT
>JBGUNV010000073.1:0-9080 GCA_045117595.1 Lachnospiraceae bacterium | reverse complement strand
TTTAACGGTAGTATCATCCTGATCATTAAGATAATAAACATTTTTGACTTTGTCGCTTCCGGTAAGCTTTATCGCCCTGACACCTATAGCTCCCTTTTTCTTGACCGGAATATCATCGGTTGCAAATTTAAGGAATACATCATATTCGGTCTGAAGGACAACATACTTCTGTTCTGTGACCGGAAATACCGTAATCACCTCATCATCGGGAAGAAGACCCGTGGCAGCCACAGTTCTTTTTATGACATCAAATTCACTTCCGTATACAAACTTGAACATACCCTTGCGGCTTCCGAACATCAGTTTCTGAAGGACCAGATCCGCCATGGGCAGAACATATACGATAGATTCGGATGCGGAATCGTAATTGCTGACATTATCTATCGGAACCCCTTTATCACGGAATCTGCCAAAAGGCAGATCCCCCACCTTGATCGAATGCATGACTCCGGTATTCGTAAATACGCATATCCTGCTCGTATTAAGGCATGTAAAGCATGTATTAAACTCGGTCTCTATCGCATCCCTGTTCCTTTCATAAGTAGCAACATCCACCGTCTTGGCATATCCGAAACGATCCATGAGAAATACAACTTCCATCTCTTCGACTTTTTTCTCTTCGAATACGACTTCATCAGCATTTTCTATCACGGTAAGTCTTTCTCGTGCATATTGTTTCCTGATCGAATCCAGATCCTTGATGATGGTGGAATCCATCTTTTCGGGTTTTGTAAGGATATCCTTATATTCTCTGATATCCTTTAATGTCTTATCATGCTCCGCTATAAGCGCTTCCATCTCAAGTCCGATAAGTTTGACAAGTCTCATATCCAGAATGGCCTGGGCCTGGCGTTCGGTAAACCGAAGCATTCCGGCAGCTTTGGCTGAGATCCTGGACTTGAAGTTTATCCCTTCTGTATTTCCCTCCATAAGGCACGCTTTTGCTGTTTTAACATCTTTGCTGCCTCGAAGGATCTCGATGATGATATCGATGACATCCACTGCCTTTATCAGGCCTTCCTGTATCTCCTTCCTGTCAAGTTCACGCTGAAGCAGTGTCTTGTATTTGCGTGTTGCCAGTTCCCGCAGGAAATTCACATGGTGGGAAATGATCGCACGAAGTGGAAGGACTTCCGGTCTCCCGTTACAGATAGCGAGCATATTAACACCGAATGTATCCTCAAACTTGGTCTTTTTGATGATCATATTGCGGACATTCTCAACATCCGCATCCTTTTTCAGTTCAATTACGATACGGATACCTTCCTTGCTGGACTGGTTTGATATATCAACTATGTCAGTTGTCTTTTTTGCATCAATGAGGGATACGATATCCACAAGGAATTTGGCTATGTTCGCCCCTATCATCGTATAAGGGATCTGAGTGATCACAAGAGAAGGTTTTCCGCCTTTTCCGATCTCGAGATCCATCTTGCCGCGCAGACGGATCTTTCCTGTACCGGTCTCATAAATCTCCAGAAGTTCATCCTTATTGATAACCATACCTCCGGTCGGAAAATCCGGTCCGGGCATGATCTCAAGAAGTTCAGCGGTTGTTATGTTGTTGTTTTTGATAAATGCTTTTTCGGCCTCTATAACTTCACCGAGATTGTGCGGAGGCATACTGGTAGCCATACCAACGGCAATACCTTCGGAACCGTTCACCAGAAGATTCGGAAATCTGGAAGGAAGCACGACCGGCTCCTTGCCGGTCTCATCATAGTTCGGAGCAAAATCAACCACATCCTTATCAAGATCCGCAAGCATTTCCTCCTGCGTGATCTTACGAAGTCTTGCCTCCGTATATCTCATGGCTGCAGCGCCGTCACCTTCGATCGATCCGAAATTGCCGTGCCCGTCCACAAGTGCCATTCCTTTTTTGAATTCCTGGCTCATTACAACAAGGCAGTCATATATAGAACTGTCTCCGTGAGGATGATATTTACCCATCGTATCTCCGACGATACGGGCAGATTTAAGGTGCGGTCTGTCATACCTGTTATTGAGTTCATACATATCATACAGAGTTCTTCTCTGAACAGGTTTGAGACCGTCTCTTACATCAGGTAGCGCTCTTGATATGATGACGCTCATCGCATAATCTATATATGATTTCTGCATGACGTCGGAGTACTCGGTCTTGATTATAGTCTCCTCGATCATTTCCTTTTTCCTGGCCATATCTTACTATAATTCCTCTCCCGGTATTTCGTCTGATAATTAACCGAAGTATAACTTTCATTGGAAGCGGGTCCTGTCTGACAGGGCGCCGGTCGCTCAAACAGTCCTCGACGCTTCAGGAAAGCCTTCGCGTCTGCGGAACTCGCTTTGCGGCATCCCTGCAGACACCCGCTTATCCTGATACTCTAACATTCCGGATAATTAAATGACTATATACTAGCTGCATCTAAAAATCCAGCTCTGCATCTACGGCATGTCTGTATATAAAATCCTTACGCGGTGCAACATCATTTCCCATAAGCATTTCCGTTGTATTATTCGCCAGTCGGGCATCTTCAATCTCAACAAGCTTCAGTCTTCTCGCCGCCGGGTCAAGTGTGGTCTCCCACAGCTGCTCTGCATCCATCTCACCGAGGCCCTTATATCTTTGAAGCTTGAAATTTGTATGATCCTTCCGGTACTGTGCCAGTGCCTTATCATCGTACAGATACTCTTCCTTGCCCTTGGCCGGCATAGCCTTGTAAAGAGGCGGCATCGCGATATAAACATGTCCTTCATATATGAGTTCAGGCATGAACCGGTAAAACAGCGTAAGAAGAAGTGTCGATATATGCGCCCCGTCAACATCTGCATCAGCCATGATTATGATCTTGTCATAGCGCAGCTTTGTTATGTCAAAATCATTTCCGTATCCTTCGGAAAATCCGCAACCGAAAGCATTTATCATCGTCTTGATCTCGGCATTCGCAAGTATCTTGTCTATACTCGCCTTTTCAACATTTAAGATCTTTCCCCTGATCGGAAGTATTGCCTGATAGCTTCGGTTTCTCGCAGTCTTGGCACTTCCGCCCGCCGAATCACCCTCGACGATGAATATCTCACACTTCTTCGGATCACGGCTCTCGCAGTTGGCAAGTTTACCGTTGGAGTCGAATGAATACTTCTGTTTGGTGAGCATGTTTGTCTTGGCTTTTTCCTCGGTCTTTCTGATCTTGGCGGCCTTTTCGGCACAGGCAAGAACATTTTTCAAAGCCTCGAGGTTTCTGTCAAAATAATGGACAACCTCATCGCCTGTTATCTTGGAAACAGCCTTGGCAGCATCCTGATTATCAAGTTTGGTCTTGGTCTGTCCTTCGAACCTGGGATCGGGATGCTTGATCGAAACTATCGCAGTCATGCCGTTCCTGATATCTGCCCCGGTAAAATTCTGGTCCTTGTCCTTCAGAATATTCAACTGCCTTGCATAGTTATTCATCACGATCGTGAACATGGACTTGAATCCGGTAAGGTGTGTACCACCTTCCGAATTATAGATATTATTACAGAATCCGAGAACATTCTCATGAAATTCATTAACATACTGGAAAGCGATCTCGATAGTTATCCCGTCACAGACGCCTGAAAAATAAACCGGTTCACAGATGCATTCCTTGTTACTGTCCAGTTCCTTTATAAATCCGATGATACCGTCAGGTTCAAAGAAATCCACCTTCTCATGCGGGATCACCCTTTTATCACAATAATGTATTGTCAGCGTGGGATTAAGGTACGCCGTCTCATGAAGTCTTGATTTGATATCCTCTTCCTTGAAACGGGTCTTTTCGAAGATCTCACCGTCCGGCAGAAAATTGATCTTGGTCCCCGTCCCTCTGCATTTACCAATTACGGGAAGAAGTCCTTTTTCAAGATCTATAACCGGAATACCCCTGCTGTACCGGTCATGATATATATTGCCGTCCCGTCTTACCTCGATATCAAGATATTCAGACAACGCATTTACAACGGAAGAGCCGACACCATGCAGGCCTCCGCTCGTCTTATATACTTCCTGATTAAACTTTCCGCCGGCATGAAGAGTCGTAAAAACAACACGTTCGGCACTGACACCCTTTTTGTGCATTCCTACGGGGATACCACGTCCATCGTCTTCTATTGTGGCAGACCCGTCATTTTCCAGTGTTACCCAGATATTATTACAGAATCCTGCCAGATGTTCATCAACGGAATTGTCTACGATCTCATAGATAAGATGGTTAAGACCCTTTGTCGTTGTACTCCCGATGTACATACCGGGACGAGCCCTGACAGGATCCAGACCTTCAAGCACGGTGATGCTTTTCGCATCATAATCAGATTGTGGTGACATATACTACCCCTTTATTTGCTCATTATACTTCCCGGTACATTATATCACAAAAAATCTCTATTTCAAGCAAAAAACACAATAATTGGTATCATCGAATGCCGGCGATACCAATTATTGTATGGGTAATATCACAATGTCATGCCGAATGAGGACATATCATCCTTGCCATCAACGGCTTTTCTGAGCATTTCATGTTCAGGAAGGGACAGATCCGGATCATTCCTTAATATCTCATCAGCAGCCTGTGAAGCCTCCCTCAATATGTCGGCATCGGTATATATATCAGCCAGGACAAACCGTATATCTCCCGACTGTCTCATACCGAATATATCACCGGGGCCTCTGAGCTTCAGATCTTCTTCGGCTATCCTGAATCCGTCATTCGTAGATCCGAGTATTTCCAGACGCTTTAGTGAATCCGGACTGTTACCGGACCCCATGAAGATACAATATGACCGGCTTGAACCGCGGCCTATACGCCCCCGAAGCTGATGGAGCGCAGCAAGTCCGAAACGGTCGGCATTTTCTATCAACATGACCGTTGCATTCGGTACATTGACCCCGACTTCAACAACCGTAGTTGATACGAGTATATTGATATAGCCTCCGGCAAATCCGTCCATTACCTTCTGCTTTTCACCTGCTCTCATCCTGCCGTGAAGTATACCTATCCTGATATCATCGGGGAAATACTGTTCCAGTTCTTTGGCTGTATCGACGACATTTTTAGCGTCAAGTCCTTCGCTTTCCTCTATCAGAGGACATATAACATATACCTGATGGGATGCTTCTATTTCCTTGCGCATGAACTCATATGCTTTCTTCCTGAACGATTCATTTACCACAGCATTTTTTATCGGGAGTTTATGTGAAGGAACCTCATCTATCACGGAAACCGAAAGATCCGAATACAATATCATTGCCAAAGTCCTCGGGATAGGTGTCGCTGACATCACGATTACATGAGCATTACCCGTTCTGTTCTTGGAAGACAGGCTCATTCTCTGCCCGACACCGAAACGGTGCTGTTCATCGGTGATAACAAGAGCGAGATTGGAATAAACGACTTTTTCCTGAAACAGAGCATGGGTTCCGATTATAATGTCAGCCTCGCCGTTTTCGATCATATGACAGACATTTTTTTTGGCAGATGCTGTCATGGATCCCGTGAGCAAGACAACATTCAGGTCGGCACCTGCTGTTTTCAACATTTGTCTGATCGTATCATAATGCTGGTTTGCCAGAATCTCGGTAGGTGCCATTATCGCGCACTGATATCGGTTCACGGCAACCATTATGGCAGCAAGTATGGCGATCACCGTCTTTCCGCTTCCGACATCTCCCTGGATCAGCCTTCTTGCCGAGCGATCACTGCACAGATCCGTTCTCACTTCATCCCATACCCGAAGCTGGGCCTTCGTCAACCGGTAAGGAAGTTTTTCGATAAGGCGGTCACATTGTGCAACTTCAATTATGTTAAAATCATTATGAACATATTCACTTTCATCCTTAAGGAGCCGCATCCTCAGTATGAAAGTCAGAAATTCGTCATAAACGAGTTTTTGTCTTGCACGCCGAAGTGTATCTTCATCCTTGGGAAAATGCATATCGAACACTTCGCTCTCATAAGCTCCGTCCAGATATTCAAATGCATTTTTTATCGTCTTTGTAACGGCCTGATTGGTGAGACCCTTTGTAAGCGGATAAACGGGATTTATATGTCCGAGAAGTTCTTCATACTGTTCCCGTGTAAATATACGGGGCTGTTCGATATGGTAATGATCCCCTTCCGTCGTAAGCTTTCCGCGAAATACATATACGCTACCTTTTTTCAGGGATTTTGTAAGATACGGCATATTAAACCATGTGGCCGTGATAAGATCAGAACCCGCCGCCAGATGAGCCGATGTTATAGAAAGCCTTTTTACTCTTCGCAAAAGCGGTGTTTTAACAACCGTTGCAATAAATGCGACCGTCTTATCGGACTGCAGTTCTTCCGGGCTGCTTATTTCCTCGTATCTGACATAAGCACGCGGGTAATAAAACACAGCCGACTCTACGGAATCAATACCGAGTTTTCCGTAGAGGGCTGCACTTTTATCTCCTATACCTTTTAAAGCTGTAAGAGCTGTCATATTATTCTACTGAAACGATGTAATAATATATCGGCTGTCCGCCCGGATGAAGCTCGACGGATATATCAGGGTATTTGTCTTCAACACTTTTGGCCAGCTCGGCAGCAAGTTCCTCATCCACTTCATCTCCGAAGTAAATACTTATGATCTCGGACTCATCGTCAACCATCTTCTCGATCATTTCCATTGTTGTATCCTCAACAACGGTTCCGACGGAAAGTATCTCATGATCACCGATACCCATGATATTGCCTTTTTGGATATCCATACCGCCTATGGTCGTATCCCTGACGGCATATGTTACCTGTCCGGTCTTGACGCGCGTAATGGCATCTGTCATCTCCGTCTCATTGTCCGACGGTGAAGCATCGTTCATGAATGTGATAAGTGCCGTGATACCCTGCGGGATAGTCTTGGTCGGAATGACTATTATCTCCTTGTCCTCAACAAGATACTGTGCCTGGTTTGCTGCCAGAATTATATTCTTGTTGTTCGGAAGTATGAATACGGTCTTTGCATTGACATTACCGATCGCTTTTAGCATGTCATCCGTGGAAGGATTCATTGTCTGTCCGCCGGTTATCAGATAATCAACTCCAAGGCTTTTGAATATCTCATCAAGTCCCTTACCGCACGATACGGCAACAAACCCCATCTCTTTTTCGGGTGCGGATACTTTTATCTCCTCTTGTCTTACAGGATCAGCTTCCTGCTTTACAGGTACTTCAGGTTCTGATCCTGGGTTTTCATCAGATGATGCAGTTTCGGTTTTATCAGCCGTTTCATCCAGAACAGGCTGTATCTCATCTTTGTCCCAGGGCTTGATAACCACATCATCTATCGTACCGAATGAGAGACATTTGGATATGATACGTCCGGGTTCTTCGGTAAACACGCTGACATTCAGATCATTACCGTTATCCCTGATCTTTGTACCGGTTCCGTAAGAACTGATATATTCGCGAAGGGAAGCTACATCATCATCAGCAAACGAACTTTTCTTTAAAAGCAAAAGCGATGTTTCATATGTGATGATCTTCTCGACTGACGGTGAGCCGGCTACCGGTCTCGAACTCTGGAATATCTCATCAACATCCTCTCCCGAGTATGCCGCATATCCGCCTTTTAGTATCTCAACAAGACCCTGTCCGCCGGAATCAACCACACCGGCTTCTTTTAACACCGGAAGCATATCGGGTGTCTTCTTGAGTACTTCCTCGGCATAAAAGATTATCTCCTTAAAATACGTATCAAAATCATCAGTCTCATTGTTTGCCGAAAGCGCCCTGTCAGCCACGCCTCTTGCAACGGTAAGTATAGTTCCCTCCTTGGGCTTCATGACGGCTTTGTACGCGGTCTCAACACTTTTCTGAAGCGCCTGTGTAAAAGTTTCCATATCAAGTTCATCTTTTTCCTTGATGACCTTGGTGAATCCCCTGAAAAGCTGGGACAGTATAACTCCCGAATTACCTCTCGCTCCGCGCAGTGAACCCGACGAAATGGCCTTTGACAACGTAGCCATGTTCATGTCCCCGATATTCTGCACTTCATTTACTGCCGACATAATTGTAAGAGACATATTGGTACCCGTATCACCATCAGGAACCGGGAAAACATTAAGCTCGTTGATTATATCCTTTTCGTCATCCAATCTTTTTGCACCGGCCAAAAACATCTTGGAAAATGTTCCGGCATCGATCTTATTTGACTGCACCTGTCTATCCTCCTTTACTGGATCAATCGATCACCCGGACACCTTCAACATAGATATTGATCTTATCGATCTCAAATCCGGTAAATTCTTCAACTTTATATTTAACGTTATTGACCAGGTTTGCTGCAACGGCCCTTATATTGACACCGTAGCTGACAATAACATGAAAATCCAGAATAAGCTTGTTTCCGGACATCTCTACATTTATCCCCCTTGTAAGGTTTTCCTTCTTGAGCATCTTTGCTATACCGTCCGACATACTGACCGCGGCCATACCGACTATTCCGAAACATTCCACAGCCACACTGCCGGCATACTGTGCAACAACATCAACATCAATGATCAGATTACCTGAACCTGTTGCCAAAGCCTCCTTCATACGAAACCTCCTTCTGTCATATATAAGATATCTTTTATAAGATCTATGGACAAAGCATAAATATTATACACACATTTTCCTGCATTGAAAACCAAAAAATTATACATCCTTATAAACTTCTACTTGCAAAGCATATAAACATTTGTTAAAATACCGATGTTGCGTAAAAATAATCAATGTTTACATAGATAGTCTTAAGGAGGTTTTCAGGATGGCTAAATGTGATATCTGTGGTAAGGGCGTTCACTTCGGCAATAACGTCAGCCACTCACACAGAAGATCTAATCGTATCTTCCATTCAAATGTTAAGCGCGTAAAATGTATGGTTAACGGTACTCCGACGACCATGCACGTATGCACCAGATGTCTGAAGTCAGATAAAGTTGAAAGAGCCTGATCATAAGATCCGGTTTTTATATCGTAAAGAAAGAACCTCTTTCGAGGTTCTTTCTTTTAGTTTTCGGAACTGTCATCGAATGCATCTCTTACTTCATCATCCGACACAGTCTGCTCTTTTTTGGCTGT
>JBGUNV010000072.1:0-2344 GCA_045117595.1 Lachnospiraceae bacterium | reverse complement strand
ATTCCCGCAAGTGGAATAAGGGTGAAGATGGAAGCGGAGTGCTGGAAAAAGATGGTATTTTGATCGTGAGGAAATAACATTAGAGGGACGGGGCTGTCGCACTAATTAGTGTGGCAGCCTTTTCTTACGCCCAGCCCCAAGGTATCCATTTGGAAATGCTTGTGTTCGTCTGTGGTGTGATTTTCTAAGATTCATAAATGAAGAGAGCTCTCCTCTCAGCCTTGTTCGGAGCAGTCGAGCTCTCTTCATTTCTTCATCTTGAAAATCATCATCCTCGTCCGAGAACTGCACATTTCCAAACGGACGCCTTGGGGCTGGGCTGTCTATGAAATAGTCAATAAAAACAAAAACCGAGCTTCGAAAAGCCCGGCATTTGCTGTAAAATTAGTTTATGCTACTAAACAAAATCTTACAAGGAGATTATACTGTATCTTCCTTGTATCATCAAATCAAACTTCCGCTAGACATAGAAATATCTATTCCATCTGATGATCCGGTACGCTTGGTAAGTGCATTTGTGGAGGAAATGAATCTTTCTGATCTTTATGAGACTTATGACAGAATCAGAAAGAATCAGGCCACACCTCGTCAGATGCTTAAGATTGTCATCTATGCAGCAATGAACAGAATCTATTCAAGTCGTGATATTGAGTCTGCCTGCAAGAGAGACATTAATTTCATGTACCTTCTGGACGGAGCACCTGCTCCTGATCATTCCACCATAGCAAGATTTATATCAATTCATCTCTCACAATGCGCTAAGCAGATCATGGCACAGGTCGGAACCATACTGCTCGAACTTGGTGAGATTTCAGGTGAGAATATCTTTATTGACGGAACCAAGATAGAGTCAGTTGCCAACAAATACACCTTTGTATGGAAGAAAGCTGTATCCAGGAACATGATAAAGCTGACTGAAAAGATATGTATTTTCTGTGCTGAATGTGAAGAACTCTATGGGATAAAAGTAGTCTATAACGATCAGATATCATTACGCACCATTAAGCGTTTAAGGAAAAAACTGTATAAACTCAAAGATGATGAAGGCATCCTGTTCGTACATGGTATTGGAAAAAGAAAGACTCTACTCCAGCGTTCAATAGAAAGCCTTGAAGAATACATAGAAAAACTCAAAGAGTACAATCACAAGCTTTATGTATGCGGTAGTAGAAACAGTTATTCAAAAACTGATACAGATGCAACATTCATGAGGATGAAGGAAGATGCCATGCTCAACGGTCAGCTTAAACCAGCATATAACCTGCAGCATGGAGTGGACTCAGAGTATGTCACATGGCTGGATGTATTCCCGGCTCCAACAGATACTATTACACTGATTCCGTTCCTTAAAGACATGGAGGTTCATCTTACATTCAAGTATAAGAATATCGTTGCTGATGCAGGCTATGAAAGCGAAGAGAATTATATATTTATCGAATCCAATGAGCAGACTGCATACATCAAGCCTCAGAACTATGAGCTTTCAAAAACAAGGAAGTTCAAGAATGACATAAGCAGACGTGAAAACATGGACTATGATCCCGAATCAGACAGCTACATATGTAGACATGGTAAACAGCTCACTGCAGTATCCAAGAGAACCCAAAAAACAGCAACTGGATATCAGCGGGAAGTGACTATATATGAGTGCAATAGTTGTGATAGCTGTCCTTACAAGAAAGACTGCATTAAAGGAAATAACTGCAAGACAGCGTTTGAAGATAGGAACAAGAGGCTTTCCGTTTCAAGAAAAATGGAAGAAAAACGAGCAGAATGTCTTGAACGAATAACCAGCGATTACGGAACTCAGCTGAGAATGAACCGCAGTATTCAGGCGGAAGGATCATTCGCAAATGTGAAAGAAGACATGAACTTCAGAAGATATCTGTATCGCGGAAAAGAAAATGTTCTTGCGCAGAGCATACTTTTGGCAATCGGCTATGACATAAATAAGCCGCATCACAAGATTGCTTCTGAGCGAACTGGAACACATCTGTTTGAATTGAAAAAAGCCTCATAATTTTTGATACTTGAAAATAGAAAAGGCAACGTTGCCCCGATTAGTACATCGGCTTATTAAAGTACACTATTTTTGGCAACAGAAAAGATATCCGCTCATCAAATCCACCATTCATGGTAAGAAAAAGGGGCCTCGCCCAGATGATTTAATCATCTAAAGCGACAGCCCCAAATTAATTCTCGGAAAATTAATTGGTATCTATTGGTTCATAAGATACTGAAATTATTGATTCAGTTGCGTTTTACAACTACTTTGATGATTCCTCAAACAATTGCTTTTCTTCGGCCTCTATCTCAACTCCAGTTTTATCTATGACAATTACCT
>JBGUNV010000071.1:0-3705 GCA_045117595.1 Lachnospiraceae bacterium | reverse complement strand
GAGCGTCTGAAGGCGGTCCTTGAAGATGTCAAGGCAAGCGACGGCAGGATCATTCTTTTCATAGATGAGCTGCATACCATAGTCGGTGCTGGAAAGACAGACGGAGCACTTGATGCGGGAAATATGTTAAAGCCCATGCTTGCAAGAGGTGAGCTTCACTGTATAGGTGCGACAACGCTTGATGAATACAGGCAGTATATAGAAAAGGATGCGGCACTTGAGAGAAGGTTCCAGCCGGTCATGGTTGACGAGCCTACGGTCGAAGATACCATATCGATCCTCAGGGGCCTGAAGGAGCGTTACGAAACATACCACGGTGTCAAGATAATAGATACGGCTCTGGTGGCTGCGGCTACACTTTCGGACCGTTACATAAGTGACAGGTTTCTGCCGGATAAGGCGATAGACCTGGTGGATGAAGCGTGCGCACTGGTCAAGACCGAAAAGAATTCGATGCCGGCTGAACTTGATGAACTGAACCGTAAAAAGATGCAGCTGGAAATAGAAGAAGCCGCCCTGAAAAAGGAGAGCGACCAGCTCAGTGTTTCGCGTCTGGAGGCTCTTCAGAAGGAACTTGCCGAGGTAAAGGAAGAATTTGAGAGCAAGATGGCGCAGTGGGAGAATGAGAAGAGTGCGGTTGACAGACTCTCGCAGCTTCGTGCCGAGATAGAGAACACAAACAATGAGATAGAGATAGCCAAACGTGAAAATAATTATGAACTTGCCGGGGAACTTCAGTACGGCAAACTTCCCAAACTGAAGAATCAGCTAGATGCAGAGGAAGAGATCGTAAGGAAAAAGGATCTGTCGCTCGTACATGAGAGTGTATCGGATGAGGAGATATCGAGCATCGTCAGCCGCTGGACCGGGATACCCGTTTCCAGACTTACCGAAGGCGAGAGAACGAAGATACTGCATCTTGATGAAGAACTGCATAAGCGAGTGCTCGGTCAGGATGAAGGCGTTACAAAGGTGACCGAAGCGATACTGAGGTCGAAGGCAGGGATCAAGGATCCTGCAAAGCCTATCGGTTCGTTCCTGTTCCTCGGCCCTACCGGCGTGGGAAAGACCGAACTGGCCAAATCGCTGGCGGCGAGTCTGTTTGATGATGAGAACAACATGGTCCGTATCGATATGAGCGAGTACATGGAGAAGTTCTCTGTATCGCGCCTTATAGGGGCACCTCCCGGATATGTCGGATATGAGGAAGGCGGGCAGTTGACCGAAGCAGTCAGGAGAAAGCCGTATTCAGTCGTGCTTTTTGATGAGATAGAAAAGGCTCATCCCGATGTGTTCAATGTACTTCTTCAGGTACTTGATGACGGCAGGATAACCGACTCGCAGGGACGGACGGTAGACTTTAAGAACACCATCCTCATCATGACAAGTAATATCGGCGCACAGTATCTGCTTGACGGGATAGATGACAAAGGTAACATCAGCAGCGAGGCCGAGGAGGCGGTAATGAACGAACTTCGGGGAGCATTTCGTCCGGAATTTCTGAACCGTCTTGATGAGACCATACTGTTCAAGCCTCTGACACGCGACAATATCGGAGGCATCATGAAGCTGATCCTCAAGGATGTCAATGACCGACTTGGTGACAGGAATATCACCATAGCGCTGACTGATGCCGCATCCGAGTTTATCATACGCGAGGCTTATGATCCGGTTTACGGGGCCCGCCCCCTTAAGCGTTTCATGCAGCGTACGGTCGAGACTCTTGCGGCACGTAAGATACTGGAGGGAAATATTTCCGAAGGTGATACGATCACGATTGATGTTAAGGACGGGGAATTATCAGCTGTATAAGCGGGATTTTCAAAGGCTCTGCGCTGCATGGCGCAGGGCCTTTTTTCTTAAATGACAGTTGATGATATGTTTGCATGTAAACTGCCGTAAGTGTTATTATATGATAACAGTACAGTGGCGGTTTTCAAAAGTCCGGAGGGATAATAATGGCAGAACTTAAGTGCCCGCATTGCGGACAGGCATTCACGGTCGACGATACCGAGCTTGGCTCCATAATATCTCAGATAAGGGACAGGGAATTTGACATGGATGTAAAAAGTCGTGTCGAGGAACTGACGAAGCACATGAAAAGGGAGCATGAGCTTGAACTTGATGCCAGTAAAAATGATATCACGTTAAAACTGAAGGAAGAGTCCGATAAGGAGATCGAAAAACTGCGTAAGCAGCTGAAAGCTGCCGAGGATCAGGCCGGCGAGTACAAGTCAAAGCTTGAGGGTATCAGCGATAAGAACAGGATAGCTCTCATGGAAGCGGTCAAGACCGTTGAAGACGAAAAAAGAAGTCTGGAAAGAAAACTTGAGGAGCAGAAGGAAAACCAGGAGTTCCTTTTAAAACAGAAGGATGATCAGATAGCATATTACAAGGATCTGAAGGCAAAACTGTCAACCAAGATGGTCGGGGAGACGCTGGAGCAGCACTGCGAAACGGAATTCAACAGACTTCGGGCGACGGCATTTCGTAACGCTTATTTTGAAAAAGACAATGATGCACGAAGCGGCAGCAAGGGCGATTATATATATCGTGAGTATGATGAGAACGGTGTGGAGATAATATCCATTATGTTCGAGATGAAGAATGAGATGGATGAGACCGCTTCAAAACATAAGAACGAGGACTTTTTCAAGGAACTTGATAAGGACAGGAACGAGAAAAAATGTGAATATGCAGTGCTTGTCTCGCTCCTTGAATCCGACAGTGAGCTATATAATGCAGGGATAGTTGATGTTTCATATAAATATGACAAGATGTATGTGGTACGTCCGCAGTGTTTTATACCGATAATCACCGTTTTGCGTAATGCGGCAATGAATGCCCTTTTGTATAAGCAGGAGCTGGCCCTTGTCCGCAGCCAGGATATCGATATCACGAATTTTGAAGATAATCTTATCAGGTTCAAGGAAGATTTCGGAAGGAATTATGAGCTCGCACATACACATTTCGACAAGGCGATCGACGAGATCGACAAAGCGATAGAGCGGCTTCAGAAGGTCAAGAAGGAACTGCAGGGATCGGATAACCAGTTGCGTATCGCAAACAAGAAGGTTGATGAGGTGAGCGTCAAGAAACTTACAAAGGACAATCCCACTATGAAAGCAAAGTTCGAAGAACTTGGCGGGAAGGATTAATGAGAGAAAAGATCATGTGGTTAGCGATATTCGGATTTTCAATACTTGCCGGTATAGCGGCGGCTCTTTATCTTGCAGGAAAGATCGGTAGGACGGGTATTTTTTCCTTTGCAAAAACTGCAGCGCTTTCAAAGGTGCTGTCAGTTCTTGCGGTAGTTGCGGCCGTTGTCGTGATATGCCTTATATTTGATGTGACAAATGCCATAATCATTTTCATCCATCTGGCTGTTTTCATGCTGGTCGGTGACCTTGTATGCCTTGTTGTAAACAGGAGCTTTTCAGTCAGTGTACGGGGCCAGGTCTTTGATCTTGCCGCACTTATTCTCTGTGTCATATATCTTTGCTTCGGATGGTATTTTATGCACGGATTGTGGGAGACGGATTATAAGATCGAAACCGCAAAGGATATAGGAAAGCTTCGTATCGCACAGATCGCAGACTCCCATGTAGGATGCGGCTTTGACGGTAAAGGTTTCGGGGAGAGGCTCGTGAAGATCCAGGCCGCAAACCCGGATATTCTCGTTATCACGGGGGATTTTGTGGATGA
>JBGUNV010000070.1:0-5047 GCA_045117595.1 Lachnospiraceae bacterium | reverse complement strand
TATCCCACAAAACTCTGAGCTATTGCAGCACGGAGAAAGATATATACGATATTTATCAGTGAAGTTGCAGACAATGACCCTTCATTTGCTGCGTACAGCTTTGCAAACTGCAGTTTTATCATATACGCAACGATCGCAATAACAATAAGAAGCCAGGATAACACCTTATCCGGAAGTTTCTTTTTCAAAAACAAAAATCCTGAGGATGCAAGAAACAATGCCGGCAGAAACCAAAGTACGCTCATACCGTAAAAAGTTACAGAACTGATTGTATCAACGATAAAAGTATGAAGATCGATGTTTTTGACTATATACAGATTTCCGATATCAATAATAAAGTAACTCAATGAAAACCACAGATAGGGTATTATGATCCCTCTGAAACGCTTTTTTATCGATCTCATAAGATCTTTGGCCGGCTCATCCTTAACTGCCATCAAAATCCCTGAAATAATAAAAAAGAGGGGCATGTGAAAAGAAGATATCCACACCCGGGTCCCCGTGGCGATATCTTCCATGTGTCCGAGGGCAACCAGGAATATACCTATCCCTTTTGCCATATCAAGATAATCTAGCCGTTTTGTCTGATCCATCCTCAGTATCTCATCGCTTTGATAAATCTGTGTGTGACTTTATCATACACAAAGATTACGTTTCCATATTCCTCTTTATACTCTGTGTCATTTACAAATAATGAACACGTGTGAACGCTTCCTTCTTCCTCATCCAGAAACAGGAATGAATCATTTCCACATTTATATGTCAGCCTGAAATGTCCCTCACTCGACTCAACAGGTACATTATTGTCAAAAATGACTGCCGATCCGTCACTGACAGCAAATACAAGATATTCATACTGTGTAAGAGACATGATGTCTGTAAGATCATTACTGTTTTTTATCTTCAGATCACATCTTTCATTTCTCTGAAATGCCGCATCCCAATCCCATGATGAATATCTGTCATCTCCACGTCTGTCGGGTATATCATATCTTTCCTTGAGCGTCTTTCCGAGATAATCACTGAATTTATAGTTACCGGTGTAATTAAGATGGGCCGCATCTCCTATATCCGTGGCATAGTCCAGTCCCATCTCTTTTATATGCCTATTATAATCAATAAATTCCACACCCTCGGATTCCGCGATAGTCCCGATATAATTGAATACTTTCTGTTCATGCTCATTGACACCATAAGGAGAAATAAACAGAACTATCGGTATGTTCTCCTGTTTCGCAAGTTCTATGATCTTTCTGATATACTCTTCTGCCTTTTCAGGACAGGGCTCGCACTCTGTAATATCGTCAATCTCCGGAGCCTCTTCAGGAACTATGTTTTCCCTGGGATCAAAACCTTTATAATTTGCCGTATTTCTTATGTCTCTAAAATCATTTTCCTCCAGATCCTTATATCTGCCATGCATGATATTATACGGATTCAGCCTTTTATAAAAATCATCACCCTCCGAATTGACCCGGAGCTGCTCAATCCTGTTACTGTTCCATTTCATTCCGAAGCTGTTATCAGCGGCCCATTCATCCTTCTGATAATATATATCATCAGCAACTGACGCTTCAAAACATATCAGCTTGGGTCTCTGCTGGCGTAAAGCTTCTTTTAACTGATAATATGACACCCATGCCGGGGCTTCGGCACCGGCAAGATCAAAGGAAGCCATCCCGTAATTATCCCATAACACACCTGTTGCAATATCACAGAATACATGCGAACTTCCCAGAAATATCACGTCTACCGTATTATCTTCCTGTTTGTAAAATGCATCAAACTGATTGATACCATCCTCACTCTTGAGAGTAAGGATCTTCAAAGCACCCACAACTATCAGTACAGCCAGTGCTATGATGATAATACCTTTTATAAAATTGATCAGCTTTGTATTTTTATCCATCTGTTAAAATCTTCCGTAAATAAAGTCTGCAGCGTTGAATTCCGCTCCATAGTATCCATAGACTATTACCATTGTAAACAGTATCGCAAAGATAATATATCTTACTGCCACATTCTGTCGTTTTATAAAGTCCCTTACATTCTGCTTCTGAGAGATATAGGAAACCACAAACAGAAGGATAAGACCAAAAACGAGTATTCCCCACTCCCTTCTGTCCAGTCCCATATTAAAGAAACTCTCATCAAAGAATATCCAGGGATTAAATGTTGAGAATGCGTATTTCCACATGCGGAACCCGTCCATAAGCGTGTTTGCTCTGAAAAATGATAATCCGAACATGAACAGGACAAATGTCCGTATCCTCAGGAACAGTGTATAACTCTCACAATCCTTGTTGATATGAAGTATCCTTACGATCCACTCAAATACAGGTGACAGCAGTTCTCCCAATACAATCACTGCCCACATATACAGACCCACACCGAATATATAATTCCAGCCGCCTCCATGCCACAATCCGATCAGAAACCAGGATATCAGAAGGCTTAAGTGTAACGGTATATTATACTTTTTCTCATAACCTTTGCCCAAATGAGTTTTGCACCATTTGCGCATATTCTTAAACATTTTGCTTCTCTGGACCGGATACAGCACATAGTCCCTCAAAAATGCTCCCAGAGTGATATGCCATCTTCTCCAGAACTCTGACAGGTTCACGGAATAGAACGGTGTATCAAAGTTTTCGGGTAGCGTTATGCCAAGTACCTCGGAACATCCGAGAACTATATCCATAAGACCGGAAAAATCCGTATATAACTGTAATGCAAATAATGCTGCTGCTACAAATATGTATAAACCGTTATAAGCTTCATAATAGTCATAGATCCTGCTTACAATAACAGCCAGTCTTTCCGATATGACCATTTTTTTGAACAGGCCCCATATCACCCGTTCCATTCCCCTGACGCATCTGTCATAGGAAAATCTGTGTTTTTCTCCCCACAACTGTCCTTCCATCTGTTCAAAAGTAACGATAGGTCCGGATGTCATGATAGGAAAATATGAACTGAACAGGAGTGCTTTCCCGGGATTCTTCAAAGCCTTACTCTTACCCCAGTAAACATCCGTTATATACGCGATAATTATGAGAGCAAAATATGATATCTTTTCCGGGCAGTTCTCCCGTGTAAAGAAAACTATATAGTCGCAGACACCATTGGTCAGATCCGCTCCGAACAGTTTTCCTATTCCCAGGATCACATCGTATAAAAACGAAGAATACTTGAAAAGTGTCAGTGCCGCCACATCCGTGATAAGAACTGCAGTATATACAATCTTTCTCTTCGGATTATCCTCTCCCATAAATCTTGCTCCGGCCCAGTTTATCAGCACCAGCAAAAGAAAGGTCATACATCCCGGAATCGTATAGTAACAGAGACTATAGTAGAATGCGAGACTGCATATAAGAAGCCAGACCCACTGGGCACATGCAGGGAGTAGGAAATATACCACACATATGACAAAGAAAAAAACAAAGAATTTCAATGAGATTAATGACATGAATTACTTGTACCTTCCATAATATTTATCGGAATACTTATCTGCCACATTTGAATGAAAATAACCGTTATCCATTATATCATCTTTCACCGCATCCATGTCAGATTTTGTATAATCCATCCTGTCGTACAATATACCAAGAATGTATTCTTCCCTGACTGAATCAAAGTATGCCACATCTTCCGGTACCATTTTTACAGATATTGCCAGATTGGGATCATAACTTCTGTAGTAATACTCAAATATATATTCCGTGAATCTTCTGGCATCCTCTATAGCAAGTTTTCCGCTGTCCAGTGCCGGAATGTATGTATTCTTTATATCTGAATATTTCCCATAGAATCGGAGAAAATCATAATTTTCATAATTCCACAGATCCAGATTACCTGCTTCTTCACTGTTGGCCAGTTCCAACAGACCATCATAATCTCCTTTTATATACAACTCATCAAGTTTGGGAAAAAACTGCTTCTCTGCCGCAATCTCCTTTGCCTGTTCTTCAGGTGTTCTCGCTCCCGCTGTCAGGGATTCTTCCATAAAATATGCCATCAGCATATACAACCCGAAGAGGGCAAGTATCAGCGCGACCATTATCGAAAATGTTATCACCGGTATTTTAAGGTTTTTTTTCATTATCACTGATCTCCGGGAAAATTACTTTTTTATCTTAAGACTCCTGAGATATTCCTTCTGTTCCTGTGTAATACGGTAACTTTCCACTGACTTCTGTATTGTTTTATTATGTGTCCAGACATCTAACCTGTGTTCTTCCATGTATGGAATTACCGCATCATATTGTTTTGCAAGAGCTGTCGCAAAATACCAGGCGATCATCATATTGACATAGTATTCTTCCGATCTTACATCAGCGACCATTTCCGGATACTTCTCGTCAAAGTCTTCATCAAGAAAATGCTCCATCAGCATCCCAATCCCGAATCTGACAGTATATGTTTCCTTTGAGCCGATCCAGATATTTATTCTTTCCAATAATTCCTGCCTGTGTTTCTTAAATACCTTTGGAGACATCTGATCACATGTGGCCCAGTTATCCACATATGGCAAAAAACGCTCCACTTCATCAATACATCTCATGTAATCCTTTAACTCGGAAATGATAAATGCATGTAACTGGTTTTCATCAAAATACATATGAGGTAAATCATTCAGAAAAACCACGATATTATCTTCCTTCGCCAGTTGTTTCGCATATTTACGAAGTTCCGGTGTTCTGACACCAATAACCGAATCCGGATCACTTGTGGGAATAAGCTTCTTTTGAAAATCCCTGTATTTTATATCCTGAAGCTTAAACAACTCTTTTCTTATCTCGTCAACCGTCATATTTATTTTCCTTTTATATGATAATATCTGAAAAAAAAAGCCAATCGGATTCATTCGATTGACTTTTGATAGCGGGGACAGGATTTGAACCTGCAACCTCCGGGTTATGAGCCCGACGAGCTTCCGGATTGCTCTACCCCGCGTCGTATGGGAGAGAGTGGATTCGAACCACTGAAGGCATTGCCAGCAGATTTACAGTCTGTCCCCTTTGGCCACTCGGGAACTCTCCCATAA
>JBGUNV010000069.1:0-24840 GCA_045117595.1 Lachnospiraceae bacterium | reverse complement strand
CTTTTAACATATTCCAAATCGAGCCAAGATTACCTAGGCCATAATCAAGAATTGCAATCATATCTTAGATCCTTACACTCCTTTTTTCACGTCCGATTAATCTTGATAGTGATACTCCAAGTTTTATCAACCAAAGCTGATTCCTGTAGTCTGCAGGTGTCTTATTGGGTTGCTCAATAATAGCGTCAAATTCCTCCGTTGTAATCCCAAGTTTCTTTGCGATATACTCTTTATCTAGCTGCATTTGATCAGGATCATAGGGGGGACGTTTAAGAGCCTCCAATGCCTCTTCCCTTGTCATGGTTCCATCAAGTATCTGACTTGAGAAAACATTCTTTCTAGTATCAAAACCAAACTTATGAGGAAGATAGTACCCCTCAAAAAACCTAGTAAATACATTTTCATAATGCTTGTTCTCATACTTTGTCCAACCATATTTCTCATGCAATAGATTCATGGCTTTTTCTTTATCATAGACAACATAATCCAACGGATACACCCTTTTCATTCCATAGATATACCTATAAAGAAATTTATATCTAAGCATCCCGCACATAGGAAAAGTTTTAAGCTCTACTTTTCCAAATCTTCTATGAATATCCTTTATCATGACAATATCATTCATATATAACCATTCGATTGGAGGCCTTATAAACTCTGTTGCTTCGTTTGAACCTGTTAGAACATATTTAATACGGTGCTTAACAGCATAATTATATAATCCTGCAAAAATAGCATGGTCTTGAGGATGATCACATGAAGAAATAGACGACTTAAAAAACGCCAATTGAAGGTCAGCCATCTCCTTCCAATTAACTACTTCAGTGTACATGTCCAAGTTTAGACCCTTAACCATTTTTTCAATGTTTTCTACAGCAACATTTAAATTCCATCCTGTGTCAACAACATAGATAAGAGGTCTTAGATGCATTATTTCTTTAGCTATATAAGCAAGATATGAACTGTCAGCTCCACCTGAAAGCCCTAGTATACAATCGTATTCCTTCCCCGTACCTGCTTTTCTTATTTCTATTGCTAATTCCTCTAACTCTTTAGAGCGCTCTTCTCTATTTTCCCGAAATGGTTTAATATTCTTCTCATAATTCCGACAATGATCACAAACACCATTTTCATCAAATGTTATCATTGAGTCCGTCGTGTCCATAACACATTTTGTACATCTTTGAAATTGTCGACTACTACGTTCCATTGTAAATATCCCCTGTCTAAAAATGTCTCATTATTGTCTTATAGTTTTGCTGAGATGAAAAGTGCTGTTTCAAATAACTAAAAGCAGTTTCTCCATAATCAGATTTTTCTATCTCAACTAATATCTTCTTAACAATCTTATAAAACTCCTCACTTTTATCGCTCTCACACCACCATCCAAATCTACCTTCAATAATAGTTTTCCCAATATCTGTATAGGGGTCCGTTACCGCAAGTACCGGTATCTTTGCCTGCATATAACCCAAAAGTCTGCTGGGAAAATTAGGAATGGTAAATCTATGATCAAGAAAGATCATTCCAACATCACATGCGCTAACAACTAAATCATAATCATCCTTTGGTAATTGTCTTAATAATTTCAGATTTGATTGTCCACTGAGATTTACATAATCTTCAATTGCACCGAACTCAGTTCCATCTCCTATTATAAGGAAATATGCTTCATCTATATTTGAGCATCTACTCATACACTCAATGATAAACGGAATACCCTGGGGCTTTCCAAGATTCCCCCCGTACACAAATACTGTTTTGTCAATAGGTAATTCGTATTTACATCTAATTTTATCTCGTTCTTTATAATTTATACTCAAATCCACAATATCTATACAATTGGGATTCACCTCAATTTTCTGGGGACTCAAGTATTGATTGTGCTTTATTACGTATTCCAAATTTGCTTGACTCATACATCCAATTATATCTGAAATACGATACAACTTTTTTTCTTGTGTTCTAAAATATCTATATATTATTCCTTTTATGCCTCTTATGCTTACGATTTGTAGATCAACTGCATTTTGCGGGAATATATCTTTCAACAAAAGATACGTCTTTGAACTATCTCTTTTTTTTACATATTTAACTGCACTTAAAAAAGTAATTGGAGGAGTAGAATACAACACCAGGTCAAACCGAACACTCGAAAAATAACGTTTAATTGCCAATTTAAATGTAGGTTCAATCAGAATTGTTGAAATACCCTTTTTTAAAAAACTAGTTTTTTGAATATTTCCAATCTGCAGCCTAAGAATTGAAGTTCTCTCCTCTTTAACCACGTGAGTTCTTATACCATATCTCTTCTCTACCGGCGATATGGCATATACATGATGCCCATTTTTTGTGAACTCACGAAGTAGGTCCGTATATATAGTTCTCTCACTAAGCGATTCAAAGTTATTTAATGTTAAAAACAAAAGATTCACTATCTTGATTCTCCTGTTATAATTGATTATAGCAGTGCTTAATGCAAGCTATCATATAGTTCATTTCCTTAATTGTATATCTTTGATCACATACCAAACTAAGCTCATTATTATATATTTTTTTTTCGACATCATTAATTATATGATAACTACTCACAGGCCAGTGAATTGGACAATATATCCCCTGTATAATCAATTCTTTACGTAATTCATCCCTTTTCCCATTTGGTATAACAACAGGGACAAACAATGGACACTCGCTAACTTTCAATTCAGGAAAAACAAGCCAATCACGAAAAGCATCCATCAGAATTCTGGCATTTTCTCTCCTTCTTTTCTTAATATACTCAATATCTAAAAGCGGAATTAATTCTATATCTCGTTCATCCGCTACTTCTATACCAATTCCGTCAAGTAAACTCTCCGCATCTGAAAAAAGTTTCAAATATTTCTTACTCTGTGTATTACTACTTGTTGCTTTTGATTGATTACTTATGTATTTTTTTTTCAAAGCCATAGCATCTTTTCTAGTATCTCTATATTTCCTATTCTCTGATAGTGTAGAAACAAGTTTTCGATTATTGTTTGACCATGCAAATCCCCCTGTCCATAACCCACACCATTTTCTAAGTGAGCCAAAATAATAATCCGCATCATTATACTCGTGCGAAAAAACAGAGTGAGTTAAATCTCGTATTATTACACCATTATATGATCTCAAATCAACTTGTGAATTAGTATATCCAAAGTAGTCCATTACTACTAATACATCACACTCAAAGCCAATGTTTTGGCAAAGCCCATCTTGCATATAAACCGGATAAAAATGTACTTCCTTTCCAGCCTCAACAAAAGGTTTTATCATGCTTTCACAACACCACGACGGCATGGCAACTGTTTTACACCCACCTAGTTCATGTATTATTGACTTTAATGCACTTCTACCTGATATGAACCATTGTGTTGATTCCGGAAACAATTCGTTTGTATAATCTGTAATAGGAACATCCCAAAACTCACTACCAATCTCTCGAAACATCTATGAACATTCTCCAGATAATACAGAATATATATATGTATCATAGTATTGACCCTTTTTATATACTCTATGTCTCAATATCCCTTCTTTTCGAAAACCACATTTCTCAAAAATCCTAACAGATGCCAAATTATATGTAAGTATTTCAGCATATAAACAATGTAATCTTAACTCAGAAAATGCATATACGACTATAGTTTTTAAGGCGTCTACCCCATACCCTCTTCCACGTTGTTCTTTTGATATTTTTATATGTACCTGTGCCACTCCATTTTTGTAATCCAAATCGCTCAATATAATAGTTCCAATTGCATTATTACTCTCTTTATCAGCAATAATACATCTTAATAAATCCTTTCTTCCTGTCTGTCTCTCCATCCAAAGTCTCTGTTCATCTATTGAAACTGGCCATGAGTTCCCACAAACCATCATCTCAGTTTCAGGATCATTTATCAAATCAAATAATAATCCACTATCCTTATTCTCAATAGCCCTTAAGTATACTTTATCTCCGTATATAATCATACATGTACTCCTACTTTTTTGTATTCGAAACAGATTTCTCATATAGCTCATTCTGTCTGATTATATTTAAACTGATTGGCCGCTCCTCAGCCTGTCCAATTCCTCTACATAAAATAACATTCTTTATTGTCATTATCACAATTTTCAAATCCAAAAAGAATTCTATCCTGTCAACATATTCTAAATCATATTTAAACTTTTCTTCCCAGCTAATTTTATTTCTTCCATTAACTTGCGCCAATCCAGTCAATCCTGGTCTTACATCATGTCTATGGTGTTCTTCACTAGTATAATAAGGTATATAAACCTTAGCTAATGGTCTGGGCCCAACAAAACTCATTTCACCTTTAATAATGTTGATTAATTCAGGTAGCTCGTCCAAAGATGATGCTCGTAACCTTTTTCCAAATTCCGTTAATCGATCTTTATCTGGAAGCAAATCCCCATCTGAATTTCTTTCTTCTGTCATAGATCTAAACTTTAACATAAAAAAAACTCGCTCATCCTTTCCCGGTCGTTCCTGCTTAAAAATAACCGGAGTTCCCAATTTAATACGTACCAACAATGCTGTTGCAGCAAGAAGTGGTGACATTATTATTATTAAAAAAATAGCAGTTAAACAATCCAATGGCCTTTTGATCATTTTTTCATAAGGGCCATGTTCAACATGATTATTTACATATTTATAAATATGTTCTGTCATTCTATATTTCCTTCGGCTCTGTAAATTGGAAAGTATTGACTCCCTTGGATACTGTTATCCTCCCTTTGGCGAAATGATGCCAAGTCGTCATATTTTTCCTTATCATATATTCTTTTTCCTATATAAAAATGATTCAATTCTCCTCTATAAAACGCTCTCTTGAACCTAAATAAGTTGTCATCTCCCGAACCAACTCCACCTCCTAGATAAAACGTTCTGCATCCGTTGGCATGTCCCCATAACGCAGCTTCGTACAAAAGTAGATTTGTGGGTGCATATGTATTATAATCGCGAACTGAACCTGATAAATGGTAGTTCATATAACCATTGGCAGATAGAATGATGGAAGCAGCAATAGTCTTTCCATCCATATCTGCCCAAAAAATCTGTGAATTGTATGGTAAGTCATCTAATTCTGATAAATAGAATTCTTTTTCAAAGAAATAATAGTTATCTGCACTATCCTTAGACATTGTTTCATTATAAATATTCCTAAATCTGTCATAAACCTCCGGGAAACGCCCATTATATATTTTTATCCCGTTTTTTAAAGCTTTACGGATCATATTTCGATTTTTACTCGTAATATTATTCCAAATATCTTCCGGAGATGTAAGATCCATATGAACAACCTCTCCTAATTGTATAATGTCATAATAATCCCTCAAGGGCTCATGGTTTCTTATCATTGGATGCAAGCGTAAAAATTCACATATAATTCCTTCTTTTTTTATCCATTGAAAATAATCATCAAATAATGACTTTGAATTATTTCCTTCAATTATCCAACCGCCGTAACCATATGGAGTGGTCACATCTATATACTTATTCTTTTCTATCTTTCCGTTAAAATGTCGATCCTCCGATACATCTCGTCTCATAACGACATTGATTCCGCGTGTACCATAGCCTTCATAATGAAGTAACAGGGGTTCTCCATCACCATGAATTTTAAACCCCTTTACGTATCCACTCAGCCAATACACATCGTACTTTTTAAAAGATCTAACAATTTTATCCCAAAGCACTGCTTGATCTATCGTTATTACATTCATCTTGCCACCTCTCAACGGCATATATTTCAGGTATT
Source organism: Lachnospiraceae bacterium (assembly GCA_045117595.1). GTDB lineage: Bacteria > Bacillota > Clostridia > Lachnospirales > Lachnospiraceae > UBA2868. Next base: position 19,048 of record JBGUNV010000069.1, on the reverse strand, counting down.
ATCGAATAGATATAACCACTTCTCTTTTTCTATCAAACTCACAACTTAAACCTATTATCAATCCACCCAAAAACACTTCGGAAATCCAAAACGAAATACTATTTAGTATAGCCGGTTCAAACATATTGTATAGAGTCACCCCGGCAAACGCAACAATTAGAACGTATTTATTTATCTCTTTACTATTTTTCCATATTTTTACAAGCGAAACAAAAATGTATATTGTAAATCCTATCACTAACACAAAAGGGATTATCCCGCTCTGTTTTCCAATATCCAGCCAACTATTGTGTGCCCCATGAAGAATCTGGCCTGTCTCCTCATCAATATACAAAGGGGCATCTCCGGCCCCTTTGAGAGGATGTTCCAGCATCAAAGAAAGTGTCCTTCCCATTAATATGAATCTAATATTTTTAAATATTCCTCCATTACGTTGCCAAATCGAACGTGCATATCTGTCTTTCAACCCCCAAGTGTTATTCATGAATGCTGTAACAAACGCAACTAATCCCATTAGAATTATTACAGCCATAATCCTAAACCAATTATTCTTATATAATTTTGTTTCTATCACATATGCCATAATAACAATCAAACTTGCTACAGCAACACAGCATATGACCATCCTCCCCCTATTAACCTTATCAGCCCAAATCGCTATGCCTGACAGGATAGATCCCATAATACCTATTATAACATTTTTTTTAATGAGGTATATGAAACATATCAATAAACATCCCATAGGAACCAAATAGAACGCTTGTTGAGTACGTACTATCGTATGTCCATAAATGTCTTTATCTAGCCATAGCCATATGTTCTCTTCCCAATACTCGCTCCATTTATATATGTGCTCATAATTAAGTATTCCCCTTGTAAACATGGCCAACGCAAACGTCATAACTGTATACATAACACGTTTAGGCGATACATCAGAATCCCTTCCGGCTATATATTTACCTACTTGATAGATCACGGTGCACATAAACGCATATATCATTCCCTGGAGGAACCATCCGCCCCATCTCCACATAAAAAAGAACATGCCAAAAAACAGCAGTGCATCCCCTGTCTCTATCCGAATCATTCCATCCTTTATCACATAAACACTCCAAATAAATACAGGAAGACACAGATGATACATAACATGATCCTGGGCAAATGACATGTTTATAGTCAAAGCCATAATCATAACAGCATATATGACATTCTTTTTATCTATGTTCTTGAGTTTTTCCTTCATTGCTCTTTCCAACTAATCTGGGTATTAGTTTTTGTGATATCCTGTCAAAAGATATCTCCAATCCGTTCCTGCCTGATTTCAACTCAAACAGAACACATGTGAGACATATAAACATTACCTCGGAATTCCAGCAAACCCTCATCTGGTAATAACCTGGCTGGATCATATGGTATATCGTCACTGATGAAAATACAGATATCAGCATAAATTTTACAGGAGAACCATACTTTCTGCTCACATACACAATGGCGAAAATTCCAGTTATCAAAACCAATAGAGCTGTGCTCATGGGGATGAGTCCGTGACGAGAAGCAATATCTAGCCAACTGTTATACGCATAATATGCAATGTCTTCCTCAGGAGGAATCACTAGCAAATCATCAAAACCGCCAAACAAGTATTGGGGGATATATCTCCAGGCTTTACCCATAAGAGCAAGTCTCATCCGATAGTAGTAACTGTCTTCAGACCTCCATATCATCGTCCTAAACCAATTATTCAGTCCGAAAGCCTTCAATTCTACCAAAATAATAACCGCAAGGATCATATCCATAATTCCAGCGGTTATTATCCAAAAGAGATAACTTCCATAAAGCTTTTCACATATAATATATGCTATTACTGTAATCATAAAAGCAATAACACAACAAACGCACGCTACCCGCCCTGCAGAAAGTGTACCAATCCAAATGGCAGTAGCCGATAGAACTAATCCGGCTATTGCTAATATTCTGTTCTTTTTAATCTGAGTTAAGAAGAATGGTAATAACGCGCCCATCGCAATAAAGAAAAACTGCTGAACAGCATGTGTGCCATAGTAATTCTCAGGTCTGTTATAATCAAAATATGTCCATCTCATATCCCATAGTGGCCATTCTTTTTTTATCAGAAATGCGTCATCGATCAGATAATATGAATAATTCAGCAGACCACGTATAAACATAAAAAAAGCGATCGTCAGGATAACAAAGGCTACTCTGTTGATACTGTTATCATCATTTACAGTTATACCCCTGTCATCACACGGATCGGCCAGGAACCTTACCACCTGACAAAACGAAAATGTCTGAAAAATGCGGATCACTATGTAATGCGGATCCGGATTAGACAACAGATCATACGATAATACCATCAGTACTACAACGGCATCACTCCAATTAACCCTGATCTTCCTGTTTATAACCAATATGTCCAGCCATATGACTCCGATGATATTGTAGAATACACTTTCAGCATCAGCTGCTGACATCGCAACAGCAAACAGGACCGTGAATATTACATATATCTTCCAATATCTGTTGTTGGCTTTAATGCTTTCTATCATAATTACTGTCTATTCGTCAAACCTCGACCACTCGGGGCTATACTCATTATAATCGATATATACGATCCTGTTATAATCATCTATCTTGATCACGGAAAAAACATGAAGGTCAACATTCCCACTGTATATCTCATGGCCGACAAGATTAAGCGCATATCCATCATCAAGGCATATCTGCGCTCTTTCCTTTCGTTCCCCGGACAGCTCACCTACGCGAAAAAAAACTGATGCTGCTATAACCATAAACAATATGATCATGATCATCCCCAGCCTGTCATCGCCCTGTGGCTTTATGACCTTCAACGAGACAAGGGCTGTCAGTACCGCGATCACTAGTAGGGCAAGCCCGATCATCACTGCCTGTGTCATTTGTATCTCCTGCTTTACTGATTAGCCGGCCTGTACGTCGTTACCATCTCGGCAACCTTCTCCCTGACATTCTCATCGTTCTCGTATGCGATCACCATGAGTTCTGCCAGATGCATCAGGAATGTATCAGTATCAAAATCAAGAGGTTTACCGATATGTATGAGTTCATTATCGGTCCTCTCGAGACCTTCCTCGTCCATTAGCTTCTCTTCATAGAGCTTCTCACCGGGACGAAGGCCGGTATATTCTATCTTGATATCCTCATCAGGCTTGAATCCCGACAGTTTGATGAGGTTCCGGGCCAGAGTATCGATCTTCATCGGGCTACCCATGTCGAGTACGAATATCTCTCCGCCCTTGGCATAGACTCCTGCCTGCATAACAAGGCTCACTGCTTCGGGAATTGTCATGAAATATCTGATGATATCGGGATGTGTTACGGTAACCGGACCGCCTGCTGCTATCTGCTTCTTGAACAGCGGTATGACCGAACCGTTACTGCCAAGGACATTTCCGAACCTGACCGCAACATATTCCGTAACGAACTGCCTCTTTCTGTCATAAACCCTTACTGCATCGGCATCATCCTCACCATGCGTGAACATCGGGATCATGTCATTGAACTTACCGAACTTGATCTTGCGGTCAAATGACTGGATGATCATCTCACACAGCCTCTTGCTGGCACCCATGATATTCGTCGGATTGACGGCCTTATCAGTGGATATCAGCACGAACTTGCGGCACCCGTTCATTGCTGCGGCATATGCAGTCTTGTATGTTCCTATCGCATTGTTTTTGATTGACTCGCACGGGCTGTCCTCCATAAGCGGAACATGCTTGTGCGCTGCCGCATGGTATACAACCTCAGGCTTGTACTTCTCGAACACCTGGCTGATCCTGCGGCTGTCACGGACGGATCCGATCAGTGTTACCAGGTTCAGTTCGGGATACCTGGTCTTAAGTTCATTCTGTATGTCATATGCGTTATTTTCATATATATCAAATATGATCAGCTGTTTCGGATTGTGGGCTGCTATCTGCCGGCACAGTTCAGAACCTATCGATCCACCACCACCGGTAACAAGGATCACCTTGTCATGTATGAACTCGTACACTTCCTTCATATCAGTACGGATAGGCTCGCGCCCGAGGAGATCCTCGACGGACACATCGGTCATCATGTTTACGCCGACGTCAGCGCCTACCAGAACCTGCATGCTGGGAAGCTGCTTGATCTCGCAATTCGTTTCCGAGCAGATATTCAGAATATCACGTTTTGTGGCAACCGAAGCATTGGGAAGCGTGATATATATCCTGTCTATATCATACTTCTCTGCCGCCATGAGGATATCATCCCTGCCGCCTACGATCGGAACTCCTTCTATATATCTGTTCCACTTGTTGGAGTTGTCGTCTATCGCACATACTATCTGATCGGGATTGTTCGGATTCTTGTGGATATCTCGCATGATCAGCTGTCCGGCCTCCCCGGCCCCGATAAGCATGACACGGTGGGTCGCACCGTCGATCTGATACATCTGATTACGCTTGAATATGAGGAATATCCTGTATGAGAACCTGATACCAAGAGTAAATGCGAACTGGAGCATTATCCCAAGACAGTAATAGGTCACGGGCATACGCCTGAAGAATATGAGCGTTCCTGCAAGTTGTACCACAAAGCATATCGCGTTGGCTTTGAGGCATCGGGCGAGCTCAGTAAAGCTTACATACCTCCAGACACTGCGGTACATCTTGCACATAACAAATACAAATATGCATATGACGGTATAGAACGGGGCAAACTGCTTGAAAGGTGTGAAATATTCGCTCCTGAGTTCAAGCGCCTTAAAGCTCAGGTCAAACCTGAGCCAGAGTGCCAGAAAGAATGCGGCATTGACCGCCACTATATCAAATATGACCAGTCCTATATTTATGATCTGGTAATGTTCCAGACCGAATCTCTTTTTTCCGAATCTGCCGTTAAACACTTCTATTTACCTTTTGTCAGCGCTGTGGTCTTCTGAAGAGATCCTCCTGATCGAAATTGATCCTCTCCTCTTCAATTACCACCGGACGTTTTATCACTCTTGTATTTATATTAAGAATATATTCGCCGAGGAGCCCCAGGAACAGTAACTGTATCCCCCCGAGGAAGAACACACCCACCGTCATCGGAGCGTTGCCGATCGCGAAGTTATCCCAGTCTATAAGCTTACGTATGAAATAATACAGCGCAACGATAAAACTGACGCCCGAACAGCCAGCCCCGAGGAATGTTGCCAGACGAAGGCCCACCTTTGTATAGCTCGTAAAGCTCAGCATAGCCGCATCATATAACGTATAGAAATTGTTATGTGTACTGCCTGCGCGGCGCTTCTGCTGCGTATACTCATATTTGGTCATGTTAAATCCCGATCCGTATTCAGCTACAATTCCCCTCAGGAACGGTATCGGATCATCAAGCTGTCTGATCAGATCCACAAAGCTCCGGTCATACAGGCCAAAGCCCGTGAAATGCTCTATCATCTTCACCGGTGACATCTTCATGATAAGTTTATAATAAACGGTACGAAGGAGATATATGATCGGGTTCTCGCGGCTCGCCGTCTTGACACCCACAACTATCTTATGGCCCTTCTCCCATTCCTTGATAAATTCCGGGATCAGTTCTACCGGATCCTGAAAATCACAGCAGATAGGTATGACACAGTCACCGGTGCACTGGCATATCCCATAGAAGGGTGAATTAAACTGACCGAAGTTGGTCACGTTGAATATCGCCTTGATCTTCGGATTGTTCCTGCACAGGTTCCTGATAACATCCCTTGTCCCGTCATCGGAATGGTTGTCTATGAACACTATCTCATAATCATAGTCCGGCAGGGCCTCAGCAAACACATTTTTTATTGAGTTGGCCATCAGTTCCGCGTTCTCAACTTCGTTATAACACGGGACCATAATACTTATCTTCTTCATGGCGTTTAATTCTACCATTTTTACTCTTGCTAGTCAAAAATACATATACATATATCTATTTTACATAGAACAGGACTTCATATGGCATGTTCCCGAGCTGCAGATCCATCGCATCTATCTGCCTGTATCCACATTGCTCACATATATCGGCTGTAAACGGGGTATATGCATCACTCGTATCGACAGTAATAAGACTGTATCCTCCGTTTGCCGCTTTTTCCAATATAGTGTCTCTGTACCTTTTATTCTGGTCTATAATGGCATAGGCGTCCTCCAAATATTCTTCCGGGACACCCGCTTTACTCAATGTCTGTGCCGTCTCATCATCAGCCTCACCGTCATGTCCACATAAATACTCGCCGTTTTGACGCTTCATGCCCTCATAGGACAGCTCCCTCGCATAATAAATATCCCCGTTTTCACTGTAAGTATCAATATACTGAACGGCCTTCTGCCAGTTTGCGGTCTCATCAGATGTCAGTATATGGAGAGGGAGTTTTCCGAAACCGAAGTATACAGTGAATACTATAATGACCGCATATACAGTCATATAGATAAATTCGTGTTTTTCCGGCCTCATCCGCTCAAAGCTAACCAGGGCCACTACCGTAACAAACGGCATCCACAACTGCAGGAAATATGACAGAAATGCACCATCATTCCTTCCTATTATGTAGAGAGGCACCAGCATGACTATGGTCTGTACGACCGACATGGCAAAAGCATCATTTTCCCTGATCCGCAGGTTCCGGATGCTTCCTTTGCTTTGATACAGTTTCTTCAGGGCTTTTGCTGCTGCCACTATGATGATGACAAACAGGGCCGCAAACAGAACGATCAGATATTTGAACTGGTCTATAAGGGTCGTGACGGCTCCACCTCCGCCAACGGCTGTCCCGATATAAGTGAACAGAAATGCCTTGGTCCAGTACAGAGGCCAGTTGATCATTATAATGGCAAATATCGCTGCATTTATAATAAGTGACCATATGAAGAGACTAATCGCATCCCTCCATGAATACAGGAGCATATATATGAATATGCCCGCTGCCACGAAGACAAAATACTGTTTGGTATAAAAGCATAATGTTATTCCCAGAGCACAAATAAGAGGCTTGTTCGGAATTTTCGGATGCACCGAGGCATAGGCTGTAAGAAGCAGGAACAGAAGTCCCAGATCATCCGGCGATGCCGATATATAGCCGAACCTGAAATGGCAGAACATGAATAGAAGTCCCGCAAGTACAGGGGCGACTGTGGTATATCCGCCTCTTCTACCCGACTCTTTTTCTGTTGTCTCATCATTACGACCCTGTTCTGCATCCCTTGACAGTTGTCTTGCCACAATACAGTATCCTATAAGGCCTGATGCGATAATGCTAACAAGCGATATGACAAAGTGAGCAGTAACAGCCGAACATCCGGTTACCTTGGCTATACCGGCAGTGATCAGGCTGTTCAGGAAGGGATAATCGTAGTTGGTCCCTGGTACCTGTCGCGTCAGAGCTGCCCGTGTATAAGGACTCTGACCTTTCAGAAATTCATTTGTAAGAGCGACATTTGACGGTTCAAGCAGTTCCTTGGGATATGGCATGGCGATGATGCCTGCATATACTATCCTGTACACAAAAAAGACGGCAGCCGCCAGAACTGCCAGTGTTATTAGCTTATATATCGCCTTTTCATTTTTAAACTTATCCATCATGATATCTGTCATTTATGGGATGCTGTCATAAATGCTCCCCTGTTTCAGGAGCTCGTTTCTGATAAGCTGCTCCATGGTTTTCCTGCGCCCTGCCAGGAACTGTGCAAAGGCTTCTGCCTCAGGCTCGTCCCATTTACCGCTATCAAGCACTATTTTCATATTTTCATCGGAATATATAGTTTTCCCTAATTCTTCTATCCTCTCAGCAAGCTGCTTCCTGAAGCCATGATTTTTCATAAGATTCCTGAATAGTGGGCTCTCAGCGATAAAGTTTTCATCCGTTATTTGTATATCATCATTGAGCACATAATCCCCATCATGGAGTATCCAACGGAATCTGCCATCATGGTACTTCTCCCCGGAAGGCATCCTGACGCGCCAACACATATCGTTATTAAACTCACCCCAGTCATTGCATCCGCACCATGTGTTGATCGCAAGATAATCTATATAACTGTCTATATCCATCATGGTCTGTATCTGCGCATAGTTTTCGGGATCCGTCAGGTCATTTTCCTCGGCATAATCATCCAATGTCACATAATAATCCCGTAGCATATCAAATGACTCATCATCATCTCCCCCGATCTCGGGAAATGATTCGGACAACAGCACGATATTATCTTCCGCAACGTTTACGTGATCGAGAAAATACAGCTCATCCAGTTTCTGCCTGATATATATATCATTCCAGAACTCACCGTTTATGAAAAGTGCCGTCCTGTCAGTCGTGAGAGGCTTCATTATCTCTTCGCTTGCTGCCAGATCATAATACATTGATTCAACAAACGAGTCATCCAGATTGATCCTGTCGCTCCTGAAGGGTTCATTCTCAAAGAAATCATACTCGAATACATCTGATCCGCTGTATCTGGCACGAGATACCAGCTGAAAGTTCTTGACTCTCCGGTCCCTTGTGGTCCTGCCCTGTACCTTCAGTCCGCACTTTTGCGCCAGTACCTTGCTGTCACCGCGGTAATACTCGATATCCGCAGGAACCTCCCAGTCCTTGCCCTTCTTGTTATAATTCGTGGTCGGCTCATCTCCCTCGCGGTCTCCGAGGTACCAGTCATCATATTCCTTACCAACGGATATTATCCCTGCATCCCCAAACAAGTCGTCCCTGTCGGCTACAACAGATATGATGTTCTTATACTTTCCCTTACAGAAGAAATAATGTCCGGTTACGGTATCGCTTCTGTTTCCATATTCATCAATCGCAGCTGCCCTTACGATAAAGGCCTTGTCTACAGGTGTCTCTACAGGCTGTTCGACAGGTAATCCTTCTGATTCCTCCTCCAGATAATCCCTGATGATGTTCGCAACACTTACAACAGTATTCGGCTCAGCCGACCGGTCATATACATGTATCGGTCCGGTATAGGAGATCGAGTCTTCTGTGGGATCGCTGCCGTCGAGCGTATAGAATATATCATAGTTTCCGTTAGCTGTGATAGTCAGATCAAACTCATCATCATAAAATCCGCCCGGCATCGACAATACCGGCTCATCCGGTTTCATCTCAGGTTTATACTGAAATATCGTGTTTCCTTTGCTGTCGGACAGATATACGTTTTCATCCCCATCTCTTTTCAGAGCAAAATTCCAACTCGGATCGAGCCTTATCATCACCGAATCCCCTCCCTCAATGACGACACCGTCAAGCGGGAGTTTGTCATGGTTTTTCGGAGAATCTGACAGATACAGTCCGGTCAGATCATATGGCTGGTCGGACAGGTTCCTGATGCGGACGTAATCCGCATATTCTATGGAGCCGTCATCCTTGACGATCCTGGGACTGTCGGCATGGACATCATATATTACAAGCTGCTTGGGCTCCCTTGTTCTCGGCGCCACAAGCAAAATCATGGCGACGATCGCCGATAGTGCGATCATCACCGTATATACATACAGATTTTTTCTGTTCTTCATAATGTAGATATATCAGAAGCTGACTTCTCCTTCATGTGACATCACCGACACCGAAGTCACACCTTCTACGGATGAAACAGACCTTGAGAGTGCAGGAACGTCCACGGTTCTGAGCTCGTATACGAGCTCCAGGTTTCCGTTTGTAAGAACACGGGATTTCTCCTCGAAACTGTTTGTATTCTCCTTTATTTTCGCAAGTATTGCCGCATCGGCTTCCGCTCCTGCATTTACAACCATGATCATCGGGGCCTTAAGAACAGGAATACGGTCAAGCACAAATATGACAACCGTTGCCACAAGCGAGAGGATCATCGCAATCTCCACAAGTCCGGCTCCGCATATTATACCGACCGATATGGACCAGAACAGAAATGCCAGATCCATCGGATCCTTGACAGCCGTCCTGAAACGAACGATCGACAGGGCACCAACCATACCGAGCGATATTACAACGCTTGATTGGACGGTCAGTATTATGCCCGCAGTAATGACCGACATCAGCACGAGCGATATGTTAAAACTCTTGGAATAGAATGTCTTCTTGGTAAGGAACCTGTATACCGCGTAAATATACAGTCCAAGAAGGACTGCAAAGAATATGACTATGACGATCTGCTTGGCGGAAAGCTCTACACTGGCATAGCCCTCCAAAAAAGACTTCTTGAAAATGTCCGAAAATGTATTCATGAATACCTCCCTGCTGCGCTATATGAAAACTTTCGCGCCAAATAATATTTGGAAAACGTCTCTCGACGCATTCTACCATGCTCTATGGCATGGGCTATATGATCCGGTAAATACCGGTCAAATTTTACCTCCAGAAGATCGGAACCCGCAGGAAGGACAGGCCTGCAGCTTAGCTCTCTGTTCTCAAGGAATGCTCCTATCTCCGATGATGATCTTATGTTTTGGTCTATGGTGACTCTGGTGTTTCCCCGACTGCATACATAGGGAATTCGTTCATACTCGACGATAATAACCGGATGAAGTCCGCTCATTTTCATCTCGTTTATAAACATATTTAGGAGCGGGGGATTGTCCTCTGCCACCTTTGCGCTTTTGTCCATGATCCCGGCATATATGTCACGATCAATGACACAGGACTGTTTGGATATAAGATCGGCGCGCCTTATCTTGCGCTCCAGACTGATATGTGAACTGTCATGGTCATATATCCTGATGCGCCATTTCATACGCTCTCCGACGCCGTCAACGTTATCTGTAAGGCTCCTGTTGTCATAATCATCAAAGTAGAGGCTTCTGATATTATAGTACTCCCTGTCGGATGCGTGAGGATCCACTGTCATCAACGCATTTAAACGGGTTTTGAGTCCCAACAAGTTGATCTTCGGCTCTATATATTTATGTTCATGTCTGTAGTTTGTTATATCTTCGAACATGATCACCGGCCCTGTTCCGTCAGATACAGCTCTATCTGCTCATTTGTTATGGCAGCAATGTCGCCGTCCCTGTCATAGATCCTGTACCATCTGACTAGCTCTTCCATTGCCCTATCTATGTTCCAGACTGGGCGCCATCCTAGTTTCTGCTTTATCTTCATACAGTCAAGCTTCAGGAAATTTGCCTCGTGCGGTCCGCCATCGGATTTGTTTATCCATGATATCCCTTTATGATCTTCTGACTTGCTGTCTGTTTCACAATCCTTGTCCGAATCGCTGTTGCGGCCATCAGGCCCATTCCAGTATTTGCAGAACATGGTTGCAATCTGTGCTGTCGTCACTGCATCGGTATCTTCCGGCCCGATATTGTAGCATCCCTCGATCTGCGGATCATTATATTGCATGGCTGCCGTCTGCAGATAGCATATAACAGGCTCTAATACATGCTGGTAGGGTCTTGTAGAATACGGATTCCTGACAATTATATCCTCATGGTTCATGGCAGCCCTGACACAGTCCGGGATTATCCTGTCCTTTGCAAAGTCACCGCCACCTATAACATTGCCTGCACGCATTGTCGTGACCGCAACACCCTTATCCCGCAAAAATGCATTGCGATAACTGTCCGTGACAAGTTCCGAGCAGGATTTGGAGTTAGAGTATGGGTCAAACCCGCACAGTTCCTCGTCCTCGCGATATCCTTCCGCACGCTCTAGATTTCGGTATACCTTATCAGTCGTAACGTTTATGACACTCCTGACACTATCCGTCAGCCTGCAGCATTCCAAGACATTGACGGTCCCCATCACATTTGTCTCATATGTACCCACAGGATCTTCATAGGATGTGCGGACGATAGGCTGCGCCGCCATATGGATCACGATCTCAGGCTGTGCCTTGTCAAAGGCTTCCTTTAATGATCTGAGATCGCGGATGTCAGCATAGTGATTGGTAAGCTTTGCGTTATTGTTATTATTTCTGTCAAATCCGAGTAAACTGAAGAGACTTGGATCTGTTGGGGGCTCCAGTGCATAACCTATTACATCGGCTCCTGCCATCAGGAGAACGGTCGTCATCCATGAGCCCTTGAACCCGGTATGACCGGTCACAAGGACGCGCTTATCTTGATAGAATGTCATAATGTCTGTAGTCATGGGGTTATTATCGTATATATCCGTCAGTATGTCAAAGGGGACGGTTCTTTTTGACAACATATATGATATATACAGTCCAACCGGCCAACATTATCACATATAGCAATGTATATACAGACTTTACCTGATACCGCAGGCTAAGCTGATGTGTTCCCCCATCCTCCAGTCTTACCATAATCCTTCCGTTATCGGATTTAAAAACCTCCTGCGGCAGACCTTCCTCATCCCGGACATCGTAACCCTCGTAATATGTCAACGGAAACACAACATAAACAGCCTCATCACCGGATTTATTATCATATTCCAGATTTATATGAGTCCCCTGTTTATAATAAGACAAAACTTCAAGATCCTCTTCATTTCCGATAATATAGGCTGAATCAGACACATAAGACTCCTCATCAAATTCAGAAGGGACATAGTCAAGCTGATAGAACGTATTAATGTTACCCCTCACTTGGTCTAGCAGAAGATTATCACTGCGATAATACTTCCTGACCATTCCATATGTTGAAATGATAAACAGAATAACCAAAACACCGGATGATACAACAGCTGCCATTTTTGCGTGGGTAATCTTATTAGTTCGACTTATTTCAAACAATTGACTTGCTATCATCCCTGCCAGTATTATCATGACCGGTTCGAATATCGTGAAGAACCTGTGTGGAAGCTGTATATACATAAAAATATCCTTAACTATACCGCTCTTTTCAAATAATGTATCCCAGGGGATCAGATTGGATGAGGCAATGATGGATAGAACAGCCACAATCAGCAACTGTGTCATGTAGTTCCTGTTATCATTCGATAATTCCTTAACCATAATTATCAATACGGCGGTCGCAAAGACTACCGCCAAGACATACAACCAGATCAAGGGGGAGCGAGGAACTGACTTGAGATCCTGGGCCATACTCATATAATCAGACCACTGTATCCTTTTCTTGTCCCACTCCGACATATAGCAGCCCAAAAATATCACCAGGAATCCAAGATTAAGCAGGAGCGTAATACCTGCTGCCTTACACAACATCAAAAAACATTTACATTTATCGGCTATAAGTCTCCGAACATTGATAACGGTCATGAAAAGAAGAAACCCGGTGGCAAGGATCAATGTAACAATGTGTGAATTCAGTATACCACTCATACCGATAACAAGCTGGCGAATACAAACCTTGTCATTTTTCAAAAGAAAATAGAATCCCGAGATACATAATGGTAAAAATGCTACAGCCAATCCGGTTCCTCCGGCTGCCCCAAGGTCAAGCATAACATCCATCCGATGTGGCGCCAAAAGATATAAAAATACGACCGACAGATATACCTCTCTTCTTGTAAATATCGATCTTCCTGCATAGTAGGTACATATTCCGGTCAATATATTAATAAAAAGCATGAAAGATCTGTATGTTTCCGTCATGGATACGCCAAACAGTCTTAAAAGAGCAAAAGGATACAAAAACAGATTAGGATAAACAAATTCAAGTTGACCGAATTTATTAAAATAATTCGGCGCTATCACAACAGGAAACTGACCGTCACGCAATCCTTCCGCTATCCCTTCTATTCTAAGCATATGAGCCCTGGTGTCGATACAGAATATCTGTCCGCCTCCGTCCACCAAATAAAACATGAATGTAGCGGAAATTATTGCAATTATCACATAAAAGGCATCAGGAATATCATCAAATGACTTGATGGGCTTGGATCTGATTGCAAAAAAAGCGATCAATAAAACCGCTATAAAAAGCAATACTGCGTGATATACAGAATCAGTATATATTCTGTGATCAGCATACATGGTGATATCTCTGATCACAAGATCACTACCCGAATCCGAGTATACCTGTATCTTGGCCCGATTCGTCGGATCAGAAACAACAAATGAGATACTGATACTATCATTTGCCGGATCAAGATCATACTGGCGAAACTGATCATTATCTATAGTAAGATCAATGTGGGAATTAACCGAAGTTTTATATAGTATATCTATTGTATAAGCTCCCTTAGTCAGCCAAAATGCATCGGAATTCGCCACTTCGCTGCCATCGGAAATATCAGCATCCGCAACAATAACACCATTTTCAACATATGAACCGTTGCAAATAAACTTCTCAAGATCGAATCTGTATTGATCTGAATCTTTATATTCGATCATAATAGGGAACATTAAAACTGCACTTATCAATATAAGTGGTATCAGTTTTTTTCTATGTAATACTATCGTTTCGAGAAATCTATTCATCAAACGGCTCCTGAGATAAGCAATTTTCTGATTATAATATCATAATTTGATAGTTGAAAAAAGTCCGATATACGGCTGGTGCCGGATTATGAGAAACAAACAAACTCCCCTACGAAGACGCCAGCGCCTTCTCGGGGAGTTTATATGTTTCTCTATATCGGGCTTGTAGCTACCGCTTACATCATTCCGCCCATGCCACCACCTGCGGGCATTGCGGGTGTCTCTTCCTTGATGTTGGCAACAACCGACTCCGTTGTAAGGAGTGTTGATGCTACGCTTGTGGCATTCTGAAGAGCGGATCTTGTAACCTTGACGGGATCAAGGATACCGTCCTCTACCATGTCAACATACTTCTCTGTAAGAGCATTGAATCCTACACCTTCCTTGGATTCCCTTACCTTGTTGACTACAACAGATCCTTCAAGGCCTGCATTTTCAACGATAGTATAAAGAGGTGCCTCCAGAGCCTTCAGGATGATGTTAACACCTGTCTTCTCGTCGCCTTCAAGCTTATCGGCAAGTTTTGCAACTTCCTTGGCTGCATGGATATATGCGCTTCCGCCGCCTGCTATGATACCTTCCTCGACAGCAGCTCTTGTAGCTGCGAGGGCATCTTCCATACGAAGCTTAGCTTCCTTCATCTCGGTCTCTGTTGCAGCACCAACACGGATAACCGCTACGCCGCCTGCAAGCTTGGCCAGACGCTCCTGAAGCTTCTCCCTGTCAAAGTCTGATGTTGTCTCTTCTATCTGGTTCTTGATCTGAGCGATCCTGCCTTCGATAGCCTTCTTGTCACCATCACCGTCAACGATGACTGTGGTTTCCTTCTGAACCTTAACACTCTTGGCATGTCCGAGTTGATCGAGTGTAGTCTCCTTCAGGTCAAGGCCAAGTTCATCAGAGATGACCTGTCCGCCTGTAAGGATAGCTATATCCTCGAGCATTGCCTTTCTCCTGTCGCCGTATCCGGGAGCCTTGACACCGACTACCTGGAATGTACCACGAAGCTTGTTAACGATAAGTGTTGTAAGAGCTTCACCCTCGATATCCTCTGCAATGATAAGGAGCTTCTTACCACCCTGTACTATCTGCTCAAGAAGCGGCAGGATATCCTGGATATTGCTGATCTTCTTGTCTGTGATCAGGATATACGGATCCTCAAGGTTTGCTTCCATCTTGTCCATATCGGTTGCCATGTAGGCACTGATATATCCTCTGTCGAACTGCATACCTTCAACGAGATCCAGCTCTGTCTGCATCGTCTTGGATTCTTCTATAGTAATGACGCCGTCATTTGAAACCTTTTCCATAGCATCCGCTACAAGATTTCCTACCTCGTCGTCACCTGCTGAGATGGATGCAACTCTTGCGATGTGGTTTTTGCCGTTTACGGCAGATCCCATCTTGGCAATTGCCTCAACTGCAGCATCGGTAGCCTTCTTCATACCCTTTCTCATGATGATCGGGTTAGCGCCTGCTGCAAGGTTCTTCATACCTTCCTTGATCATTGCCTGTGCAAGTACGGTAGCTGTTGTGGTTCCGTCACCTGCTGCATCGTTTGTCTTCGTTGCTACTTCCTTAACGAGCTGTGCACCCATGTTCTCGAATGCATCCTCAAGCTCGATCTCCTTGGCGATTGTAACACCGTCGTTTGTGATAAGTGGAGCACCGTATGACTTATCAAGTACTACGTTTCTACCCTTAGGTCCAAGGGTTACTCTGACTGTATCTGCTAACTGGTTAACACCGGATTCGAGAGCCGCGCGGGCCTCTGCACCGTATTTGATCTCTTTTGCCATGATTTACTACCTCCTGAAAATAATGTCACTTAATATCATTTGCTGATCATTCTACAACAGCGAGAATATCATTCTGCTTAACAATGATATATTCCTCATCATCAAGCTTAACCTCTGTTCCTGCGTATTTGCTGTAGATAACGCTCTGGCCAACCTTGACCTGCATTGCTACTTCCTTGCCATCGACCATTCCGCCGGGACCGACTGCGATAACCTCTGCCTGCTGGGGCTTCTCCTTGCTGCCGCCGGGAAGAACTATTCCCGACTTGGTTGTTTCCTCAGCTTCAAGCTGTTTAAGTACGACTCTGTCGCCAAGTGGTGATAATTTCATAATATATTGCCTCCTTTATCATTTGTTTGTCTTTCCTATATCTGTTGCTTTTTGCATTTTGTTAGCACTCATATAGGTCGAGTGCTAACCGCCAGAGAAAACTTTAGCACTATGACCTGTTTGTGTCAAGTGCTATATTGTGTTATTTTTGTGATTTTTTAATTGAACGGGTTACGGAAGCGTTTTAGCTATCTCATCCTTATAATCATTGTAGTCACGGATATACTCACTTCCGTCATAATGTGTGCTGGCCAGAACAAGCAGAACGGAATCATCTGAAAAGTCATACATTTCCTTCCAGATCATCTTCGGTATATATACTCCGTCCATCGGACGGTTAAGCTCTACTATCTCCTTATCGTCTCCATCCGTTATCATGACCTTGGAGGATCCGGCAACATTTATAAGTACAAACTCGGATTCCCTGTTTGCATGCTGTCCTCTGACCACTTCACCGTCTGAACCATAAATATAGAAGACACGCTTGATCTCAAACGGAATGTCTATCCCTCCCTCAGCTACAACGAGCTTACCACGCTCATCACCAAGATCCGCGAATTTCAGTTTTCTGTATAATTCTCTTGTCATAATATTCACCTGCTGATTTGTAAATGGACCTGGGGGACGGGGTTAGTGGTCCATTTGCGGTTCGGTTATTCCCCGATTAATTAATATGTCTTAACAAATTCCCCGGGATTCTGAAACTCCACAGCATGCTGCGCGATCCACTCCTTATCCTTGTCCCACCAACGCATCTTCAGAAGTCTTTCAATCATCTCATCATCAAAACGCTGACCGATCTTCTTCGCGGGCACACCTGCATATATCGCATACGGCTCAATATCTGAAGTAACGAGACTTCCCGCACCTACTACCGAACCGTCGCCGACCGTAACGCCGTCTGTGATCATTACACCCTTGCCGATCCAAACGTCATTGCCTATCGCGATATTATAAGCCTTGTCCTTATCAGTATATACGGCTTCCTCAAAGACCGTATCCTTCACATACGTGTATCCATACTGCCCCGCATTTGAATAAAAAGCCGGATGAATTGAAACACATTCACCCTTCACCGGATGACGGCCTATGGCTGTCTCAAGCCCGGCAATACAGGTGTATTTCCCGATTTTCGTATTGCTGATGACGGATCCTGCTCCCACATACGTGCAGTATCCAATGTGAACATTGGCAAGGTCAGCTCTGTCTCCGATGCAGTTCCTGCCCTCGAGGATGGTTCCCTTATACAGGTATGCCCCCTTACCTATGATGCTGTCGCATCTTCGCTCTATGCCCATCTTCACGAACGGAAAGATGAGCTTCCTGTAAAAGGCCGAACCGAGGTCATTCAGTTTTCTTGCGGCAAACCTGCCCGGAGTTTCTATCCTGTCCATATGATTCCTGTTTATATGCTATGATCCGGGACCTCAGTCAATACCACTCAGTTCCCTGTACATCCTTCTGGCAAAACCGTCAGTCATGCCTGACACATAGTCTGTAGCCAGCAATAACCTTAAATACAGTTTCTCGTTCTCACCTGCACCCTCGGCATATATCCTGTATATCTGCATGAATGATGTGGATATGAGTCTTACCATCTTATCATCAACTGCACTTGCGTGCGTTTTCCACTCGGGAGTATCGTAGTATCTGAGGGCCGTAACGAACCTTGTAAGCAGGTGATCAAATATCGAATCCGCAGCAACTTCAAGTTTAAGAATCGGACGGGACAGGAATACATATCTGTATGCCACGTCCGACAATATATCAGCCAGCAGACCGCCCGGCGTATCAGCAAGAAGTTCCTTGCGGTATGTTCCGTTCATTATACTGTCATAGTTATCGATAAAGCTGTTAACTGCACTTGTGAGAAGGATTCCCTGTACCCTTACCGCCCAGTTCTGAACAGCGTATAGCTGCGGATTATCATAATTCCCGGTTATGGCCTTATCAACATAGTAATCCAGCTTTTTGACCGACTTTGCCGCCGTTTCCGCCTGAGCAGTCAATCCGGCTTTTTTTGCCGCATCGATCGCAAGTTCCGTCTCGCGCTTCAGTATCATCGTGTCAAGCAGCCCTTTTTTAACCGCATCTTCTATGTCAGCTGTCTTGTATGCGATGTCGTCAGCCGCTTCAAGTATGAACGAGAGAGGATGTCTCCTCCCGAAAGTGCCGCAGCCGTCCTGGACACTGTCAAATACTTCCCTGTCGGCATAAAAGTATCCCATTTTCTTGCGTGCTATGTCCCTGTTTGGGTCCTTTTTGTCATAGCTTATCTCAAGCGAGGAACACGGGTATTTCATTATGGTCGCAAGCAACGCCTTGGTCAGGTTCATACCATGTTCATCAACAAGAAAATGAAGCTTACTGACCACACGAAGTGCCTGCGTGTTTCCTTCAAAATGTGTAAAGTCTGCCGCCTGCTGCGCTGTCAGTGCATCTATAAGCTTACCGCCCTTATAATCGATCTCATTAAGATTTGCGGCAAACCAGTCACGTATCGCATCTTCCCCGAAATGACCGAACGGAGGATTTCCTATATCATGGAGGAGTCC
>JBGUNV010000068.1:0-4232 GCA_045117595.1 Lachnospiraceae bacterium | reverse complement strand
ATGCACTGGCCCATTGAAGGCGCCTGCATTGACGGGGCGGCCATCTGCGGAGCGGCCGGTTCCGGTGCGGGTGGTGTTTCCGGTTCCTGGCTGTCCATAAAATAATCATACAGATTCTTTGCAAAGTCAATAGGATACAACTGCATGATCTTGCTGTCAACCAGATCACCTATCTGCATCCTGAATGTTATGCGTACGAACTTGCCGAGAAGGAATGAGGAAATATCATCCTGTTTCTCCAGTCCCGCCACATCCACGAGATCTGCCTGCGGCGGACTGATATCGATCATACGGCCGAGCATCGAGGAAAGTGATGTCGCACTCGAACCCATCATCTGGTTCATCGCCTCGGAGATCGCCGACAGGTGGATATCCGTCAGTTCGGTGTCCTCAACATTGGTTCCCTCACCGCCCATCATAAGATCTGTAATGATCTTAACATCATGTTCTTTCAGTATCAAGATATTGGTGCCTTCAAGACCTTCCGTATATTTGATCTTGATGAACACGCACGGCTTCTCGTATTCCTCGACTATCGTGTCCCATGTGGCCATGTCGACCACAGGAGTGGTTATATTAACTTTACGGTTTACCAGGGAATAAAGTGTTGTTGCACTTGTTCCCATACTGATATTGGCGACCTCACCGACGGCGTCCTTCTCCTCATCGGTAAGATCATCATCGCCTGCAGGAGCACTTGAAGCTTCCGAGGGAGCATCAGCGGGCGCATCAGGTATCCCGCCGTTAAGCAGAGCATTTATTTCATCTTGTGATAACATTCCGTCCATACTCTATTTATCCTCCTCCCTTATAACTTCTGTGATCCTGACTGCATATCCGTCTCTCGATGTACCCGGTAGTGCTTTAAACTTCTGCAGGTTTCCGACGAATATATCCAGTTGCGAATCCACTTTGCTTCCGAGCTTTATTATATCCCCCAGTTGCAGGTTTACAAAATCGCTTACCGTTATCGTACTTCTTCCGAGTACTGCCCGGATCGGCATCGAAACCTTCCTGACAACCGTCTCTATATGTTCGGTGAACTCCTCGCCGCCATTGTCCTTCATGTTCGCGAACCAGTACTTGGTATTCAGCTTGTCCATGACCGATTCGAGCGTGAAGTACGGCAGACACACATTCATCAGACCTTCGACATCGCCTATCTTGATGTTTATGGTCACGATCGCGATCATTTCCGACGGGGCGATTATCTGTGCGAACTGCGGATTGGTCTCTATCCTTTCGAGGAACGGTTCTATCTCGGTAACGTTTTTCCATGGTTCCCGAAGAAGCTGAACGCACACCGTTATTATCTTGTCTATTATCGAGCGCTCTATCTCGGAAAAGTCCCTGCTCTTATCGAGCGGATTACCCTGCCCTCCAAGCATTCGGTCTATTATCGCATATCCGAGGTTTGCAGCTATCTCCAGAAGGATATTGCCGCCGAGCGGATCAAAATTCACCACCGCCAGAAGTACCGGATTGGCAAGAGCCGTTGAAAATTCGGAAAAAGTACATGCCTCCGAATTGACAACACTTACCTGTATGTTCTTGCGCAGGTATACCGGCAGATTTGTCGAGAGCAGTCTTCCGTAGTGCTCAAATATTATCTCAAGTGTTCTCAGATGCTCTTTTGAAAACTTTGCCGGGCGCCTGAAGTCGTAGCTTTTCGCCTGTCGCTCGTCAATGTTATTGATATCATCTGCGTCAAGTTCGCCGGAGCTAAGGGCCTGAAGCAGACTGTCAATCTCATTTTGCGAGAGAACTTCGCCCATTAAGCTCACCTCGATCCTGTACGTGGAGCGTCAGGTTATTCGACGCCCGTATAATACATAGTAATTACTGGAATTTTATATCACGGAAGTATGCTTCATATACAAAGTCCGAATCAAACATCGCCTGAACCTTGGCAAGTATCTGATTCTCTATTCCGTGAACGTCAGCCTGTGCCTCTTCCTTGGTATAGCCGCCGACAACCTCTATGATCTCGCTCTTGATCTTACTTTCCTTGGCCGCAAGCATCGGCTGATAGGTCTTGTAATCCTCATGCTGTGTATTTATCGAGAACGAAACGGAACACATTGCAAAATGATCTCTGCCGTCGCCGCTCGACTTTAATGCTACCGTCATGGCATCAGCGATATCATATACTTCGGAATTTTCCGGAAGTACCTCTTCAGCCTCCGCGGCCTCTCCGCTCTCCTCTGGTTTTTCCAGTTCAAGGTTCAGTATTGCCGCAATATCATCAACAAGTGCGATGGTCTTACGGTTAGCCGATACCGTCGAGAACATGATGATACCTGTAAGTACCAGGTTTACGGTCACGAGTGCCAGTATTATGACTGACATCAGATTTTTTTTCATTTTATTGTTTCCTCTTTATAAAAAATGATCATGTCACGGTGCCGCCAGCGGGTTGTAGATCTTGATCTCTACGCGCCTGTTCTTGGCACGTCCCTCCGGTGTGCTGTTGTCTGCGACCGGAATATATTCACCTCTCCCGGAGTGCTTGATATTAGCGGGTATGAGGTTCGTATTCTCTACGAGATAATCAAATACCGACAGTGCTCTTGCGCTCGAAAGCTCATTGTTGTTCGCAAATCTTGCCGTGCTGATCGGAACGTTATCGGTATGTCCTTCAACTTCTATCGTTGATTCGGCATATTTCTGGAGTATCACTCCGACCCTCTCCATAAGCGGCATGGCTTCGGGTTTCAGCTCCGCCTTACCGGAATCAAACAGAAGAGCTCCGTTAAGTGTCAGTTCCACGTACTGTGCCGTAAAATCAACATCTATATCACCGGACAGGTTCTGCTCAGCCAGGGCCTCTTCGATCTTCTCAGCAAGCTGTTCATTCTGCTTGAGCATCTCGGTCTGTACGTCGGAAACCTTGTCGTCAAATTCTTCGTACTGCTCCGATTCCTCTTCGGATTCGGCGGCCATACCCATAGTATTCATATATTCATCCAGCTGGGACAGCTGGGAAACGCCGTTGTTTATCAGAAGACCTTCAAGCAGCGATGATCCGCCCGAATCAAATATGGAAAAAGTCTGTGAAAAACTTGCTGCCACCAGTGCGAACTTCTCCGCGTCAATCGTTGACATCGCAAAAAGCATAACGAAGAAGCACAGCAGAAGGTTCATCAGGTCGGCAAAGGTCGATTGCCACGCCGGCGCGCCTTTTGGCGGCTCTTCTTCTTTGCGCTTGGCCACTACTCTTCGCCTCCCCCTTCTTCACCGCCGCTCGACCCGCGGTCACCCGGAGCCAGGAACGACTTGAGTTTTTCTTCGATAACCCTGGGGTTCTCACCTGCCTGTATCGACAGGAGACCTTCAATGGTGATCTCTTTGACCTTAATCTCTGCACCGTTGACCTTCTTGAGTTTGGAGGCAAACGGTGAACAGATCCAGTTCGCAAGAACAGAACCGTAGAATGTCGTTATCAGCGCAACAGCCATGTTAGGACCGAGGGCTGCGACATCATCCATGTGATATAACATCATAACGAGACCGAGCAGGGTTCCGATCATACCCCATGCAGGACCCATGCCGCCAAGGTCTTCCCAGAATGCTATATTGACCTTGTGGCGCTCATCAATACTGATAAGCTCCGTCTCCATTATTCCTCTTACCAGATCGGGATCCGTCCCATCGACGATAAGCATGACGCCCTTCTGAAGAAAAACGTCATCAAGACCTGAG
This sequence comes from Lachnospiraceae bacterium, assembly GCA_045117595.1. GTDB lineage: Bacteria > Bacillota > Clostridia > Lachnospirales > Lachnospiraceae > UBA2868. Next base: position 530 of record JBGUNV010000068.1, on the reverse strand, counting down.
GCTGCTTCTTCTAGCGAAAGCAGACCTTCCTTACGAGCCACGTTAGAAAGATCTATGATCTTCTGAATTATAGCGCCGGGGTCTTCGCTTCCATGCATGAAGGCGATCTTGGCGCTCTTTAATCCGTTTACAAAATCCTTGATGCTCGTACCGCCGAATATGGCTGCAAAAGCTCCACCGAATGTGATCATGGCGCAGGGCGCATCGAGGAAGTACTTGATACCGGCTGCCCCGTCCTGTCCAAGCAGGATCGATACGAACATGAAGACCAGTCCGGCAACTACACCTACTAAGGTTGCAATATCCAACTCTTTATACCACCCAAGAAATTACTGATTTACGTGTTGATGATACCCGGCTTATATCACTTCACATAGGCGCCGCTCGGGCTAATTACACGCACATAGTTATTTTACTAAATAATTATGTAAATGTCTATGCATTTTTACTTATGTATTATAAGGGTGTCATTGGGGACGGTTCTTTTTGACAACTTTTGTTATAAAAGTTGTCAAAAAGAACCGTCCCCT
>JBGUNV010000067.1:0-2290 GCA_045117595.1 Lachnospiraceae bacterium | reverse complement strand
ACATTCAGCCGATCCTTCAGGACATCTGTCCCTTTATCGGTAATGTGATACAGAATCTTTTCCCGTCTGCCTTTTGTCTGTGGCCGGCGCTTTTTGACAAGCCCGGACTTTTCCATATCAGAGAGCGCCGGATAAATGTTTCCGAAGCTCCCTTTCCAGAAAAAACTGATCGCCCCGTCTATCCGCTTCTTGATGTCATATCCCGTCAGATCTTCATGAAACAACAGTCCCAGGATCACCAAATCTATTTTTCTGTCTTTTGCCATACTCTTATCTCCATTTCATACTGTATTTCAGCACCTTTTTCGGGCATTCATCCACACATGCTCCACACTGGATACATTCCGTGCACTTCGAATTTACCCCTTCCGATACCATCTTCATTACATCAAGACCCATAGGACAGGCTCTGCTGCATTTACCGCATGAGATACACTGATCCCGGGCTGCCTCTATATGAAGCCCCGGAAAATGCAGCCATCTTCCTATGGTGCTTCCGATCACCATGAACGGTGCCATCCAACAGATGTAATGACATGCTGCCCTGCGTCCATGGATCAATGCCGGGAGCACAAGGATGAGCAACACGCCATAGTATATCACATAGTTAGAAATACCGGAGACGGAGATGCCGTGATCCGTCATATAAAACGGGTCAACGGTCACATCATTCTTACCGAGGATAAATGTAACGATGACAGCGATCATCCAGATGATCCAGATCACATATTTGATCCGGTTCCGTCCGCTCTGCTTTGATGGTATATTATTTATTTGGAACACACATTCCTGAACTCCACCCGCCGGGCACAGATACCCGCACCACACACGCCCGAAAAACATGGACAATACAAACATTGATACAAACACGATAAAGCTGCCGTTCACGATATGCTCAAAAGCGGCCCGGATGATCAGGTACGGTGAGAAATACCATATCGTTACCGGAAACAGTAAAAAGGAAATAAAAATAATCGTTTTTCTGATTTTCTGTCTCATGATCCAACCTCCATAATTATATCATTTAGATATATCTGTTTGATACATTATCGAAGTCGGGACATAATGTCAAGTACCTGTTCCGGTTTTTCAGGTGAAAGTGTCTGTTCCGGTTTTTCAGGTGAAAGCCCGCCGAAAAGATGATAATCTCACTGTTTCAAGTGCATTTGCATTTTACCGATGGACCACTAACCCCGTCCCCATGGTCCATTTGGGTACAAAAAAGACCGCAGTAATGCAGTCTTTTTCATCGGAGTGACAAGATTCGAAGTTGGCACCGAAAGCCCCGAAAATGCAGTAAAGAAAGGAGGTTCGGGCATCCCGGGTTAAGATTTCTTAACCAAAATCTTAACCATCATAATAGTTATGCCATTATTTCTCTTCCAGGGAATGATACATAAGAAAATCTTTAAGCCGGATATGCTCAACGTTGCTTGTGGAATAGTCCATATCGTCATTTGTAATGAGTATCTTTTTGTCTATTTGACTGATTCCCGAGAATGCCGCCATTTCACGCTGGTATGCCTTTTCCTCGGCGACACTGTATGCCACCTGTATGAAATATCTGCGATTTCCTTTCTCCGCCAGAAAATTGATCTCCTTTCCGTTATTATCATAAACGGTGACATCATAACCCATAAAAACGAGTTCATTATAAACAACATTTTCCATGTTATGTGTCAGGTCATATCTGTTATTATTACACCTGATCGAATTCAAAGAAACATCACTGTTATATAATTTATGGCTCTGCTCCAGTTCCTTCTTTGCCTTTCTTGAAAATCTCTTTACCTGGTCTATTATATAGGCTTCCGATAAATATTCGATCCACTTTTGCACAGTATTGGTTGAACACGTCACACCATTACCCTTCATATGGTCTGTTATCGACTTTGCCGAATAAATGCGCGCATTTGATACAAGAATAAACCCTGCAACTTTTTTGAAATCTCCGCTTTTTCTGATCTTATACCTGTTGATAATGTCATTTACAACGATGGTTGTATCCAGATCATTGATATACTTGCGTATCTCATTTTCCGAGTTCAGCTCTATCCTCTTCGGGAACCCTCCCCAAACAAGATAATCCGAAACAGAAATATCCTTACCTAACTGATCTGCATATTCCCGTATTTCCTTATATACAAACGGTCGTATCCGAAAACTGACATATCGTCCTGATAATTCCTTTGTGAACTCTGCGGATAACAGTTTTGAATTAGAACCGGTTATGAACACGGAGCACTCACGCTTTCTTAAGGTTTTGCAAGCCAACTGCCAATTATCTATT
>JBGUNV010000066.1:0-10357 GCA_045117595.1 Lachnospiraceae bacterium | reverse complement strand
TTATAATTCCAATCAGAAGACCCTCCGAGGTGAGTCATATTTCCTGTCGGAATATGCAGATGCAGCTTTTGCGGAAGGTGACCGTGACACGGCAATAAAACTGGCACTTACTGCCCTGCCCCAAGACCTGAATGATCCTGATCGGCCTTTTGTTCCCAGAGCAATGCGCGCTCTTACGCAGGCAGCGGGGATCTATGATTATTCAGCAGGCTACCATGCCGGATTTTCCCGGTCTATAGAAGAAGCTACCTGGGATTCTTTTGTATCTTTCAGCGAAGACGGAAGCACAATGCTGACAGAATCCAAATATTATGTCGATGAAATAGATGGTCAGGGTAATTTTGAGGTAATACGTGTATCGGACGGAGAGACATTGTTTCGTGGACAAGGACCCTTAACCAATCTTTTTTCGTATGCCGTACGATTTACAACAACTGTGGGAGGACCGGTATTATCAAAAGACGGAAAAAAGGTCTACTATCTGGCTGATGATTATTCACTGACATGTGTGGATCTTGAAAACGGCACCGAATTATATTCCATCAAAGATAATGAATACTTTAATATGCGTGTAGACCTGTCGGCAGCTCCCAAAGATCCCGCTATCGTTGTCAATGTTTTACATAGCGGAATTATCAACTGCTATGATCTTGACGGCAATCTTATATCGTCGGTTGATCTGGGTGAATGCAGTGATACCACTATTGGTGAGATAGATCCGGTTTCTCATAGGATAGCCGTTGTATTAACTGTAGGAGGCGAAAACATAAGCCACGATGTTTTGTACATAGTTGATCTTAAATCCGGGGAGTATAAAGAATACAATATCAAAGGCTATTATGATCATCCTGTTTTTACCGGCAGGGATATCCTGACCTGTCGTACAAGTAAAGATAATGATGAATTCTGGCACATAAGCATGTTTGACCTTAAAACCGGTAGTGAAAAGATCCTGACCGATCCGCATCATGATATAAATGATCTCGCTATCATCGATAACAGCAAATGCTGCTATTATCATGAAAATACCATATATGAACTTGATTGTACCGGTACGGGAGATGTACTGTGGGAAAACAAACTACCCGACAATATAACTTCCCTTTGCACTGGGGACGGATTGATAGCTGTCGGAATGGAAAACGGCAGTGTTGCCGTATTTGACGAAAAAACCAAAAAACAGCTGAAAACTCCGGAGGGAAACGGTGAATCTGTCCGCATTGCCGCTGTATCAAAAAAGGCCTTTGCGACCAGGGACAGTAACGGACAGAATATCAGTGTCTTTTTATACCACGGTCCTGAATATCATAAAGATGTCATCAACACATCTATAGCCGATATCGGAGGAGGAATCGTGCCGGAAGAAATTATGTTATGGCCAACAAAAAGTGATCGTTTTCTGTTGGAGATTGACCGGGGATTAGACCGTTATCTGGCTGAATATGACGTTGATACTTTGGAGAAGATTTCTGAGTCCTATCTCTACGATATATTAGATGAAACCGAAGTATTCGAGTATATTGAACAAAAAGGGCATGACATTTTTACGATAACCAGCTATAACTACACTTTTAATTATGATTCTTCAATGAATCTGATCTCAACCGCAAACAAGATCGGTGCGGACGTACTTTACCGGGAAGACGGAGAAGTTATGTATGAGTGCACATTTAATATGAACGATGATGGTACTTCAGTGAACCCTTCAGGTAATATTTTCAGGATGATCGATGTAAAAACCGGTAGTATTCTAGAAGAAAGAGAACTTCCAGAAGGATATTACTTCGCGGCAAGACTGGGTTCGAAACTGATACTCCAGTCCGTGGAAGGTTCCCTCGTAATGGAGGATGATGCGGGTAAAACAACCGAGATATATTCTGAAGATGCAGGAATGTGGTATATCAATGAAAAAAGAGGATTGGTCTTCTTTGGAAAAGACAATGATAAATGGTGTGCCTATGATACCGGCAAGGACCGGATCGTTTGGGAAGCGCCTAAAGGAGACGATAATATCATATCATTTTTTGGTAATAACAGGTATGTAATTAAGGATAATCAGGAAGTATATGATATGGATACATGGGAAAAGATCTTTACGGTCAAACCGGAAAACGGCATTCCTCAATCAGTATACACGACTGATAACAGCCCATACATTGTCGATGTGTGTTATCTGAACGATAAGGTTTTAGGATACCTGTATGAAAAAGACGGAGACGGAGAGGTTATCGGTGTAATAAACGGCTTTATCACGATGGCTGACGATGGGGATGCAATTGTTTATGACGATGACGAACACCTTTATAAAATACCCATCCTGTCTTCCGAAAAGATCAAGCAAACAGCTGAGCAGATTGTTGGAGATACCGAACTTACACCGGAGCAGAAAGAGAAATACCATATATTCAGATGAATATATTACTTCTTAATGATCCGGATACTGTCCACATTCCCTGTTACATCGCTCTCTTCTGTCTTGTTAAAGTCGCCTTCCGCGTCTGACGAAATACAGAGCAAAACATCTCCGTTATCATATATGGAAACGTACGTGGCTGTTCCGTGAGCGATCTCAACATGAGAAAAGTTAAACCCGTGAAGCTCGGCCATTTGGGCCGCTTCCCCCATGGGCATTCCCGCTTCTATCTCACAGACACTATAGTTATGACCACCGTAATTAACTCCGACAACCGTACCTTCATTGTTCACTGTAAAGAATGGCCCGGCAAGCGCGTATCCGTCCGACAGTTTTTCCATATTATCCGTCGGAGCCGATATTTCCGTAGTATCCTCGGCCGTCTTGTATGAGTCATCATATTGAAGGTCGGTAAGATCGGCAGCAACATCATCTATATTCATATCGTAGTAGGCAAACAGATCCATCTTATAAACTCCGTTCGTATCAAATCCCTCAGACTGTTCAGTTACACGCAACCGTGGAAAAACTCTGTCGGCAATATCCAGGACGTCCTCTTCGTAATCAGCAGGAGCACCGATGGCATATACAAGGCCACATGTATCGGTCTCTAAGGTAAATGCTTTCCAATACCATGTATCCTCGTTTTCGCCTGTCGTAAATGAAACTAAATAAACGGGATAAATATTATTCATACTGTATTCATCATTAAGCTCTACGGTTTCATCATATGTCGTATCGCCTTCATTAAGTGCCCAACAAGCTCTCTTTATGGCAGCTTCCTCGAGGGATTCGGATTCTTCAAATCCGGCTTTACCTACCTGACATATACTCAGCATTCCGTCATGTGAAACGTATTCTATCCGATAACTTCCATCATCGTTGATCTGATCCTCCACTCTTTCCATACCGGATGTCGCATCCTCACCGCCACTTAAGTAAAGTGTACATTCACTTTGCTCATCCTCTTCATAAGTTTCATCTTCTTCCGGCATTTCATCAATATCGTAACTGTCACTGTCGTTTGAGACACTGACAGCCATTTCGGCATTTGGATCCGGAACATGAGGAACCGAATCTGTCCCTGCTTGCATTTTACATGACACAAGCACAGGCAAAAGCATTACTGTTATAATTATGCAGGCTGTTTGTCTGATCGTATTCTTTTCCATCTCTTTCATCCCCTGTTTATTTGATCATTTGTTTTCAACCTATCCCATACAACTTTGATATTATCCTTGTCCATCTGTTTATAATCAACATTCCTGCCGGTGATCCTGTTCTCCTTATCAGACAGAACATCAAGATCATCCCAGGAAATAAGGCATGCATGTTTCATGGCACCTGCATCTTTTGAGATCCTGGTACTTCCCTTTCCGGTTTCCTCCTTCTCTTTTATAAAACGTGCGGCACGCTCATTCCATTCTTCTTCACTCATACAGGAATATCCCATGGAATAATGAAAGGCGCACCAGCGCAGATGCTCTGTTTCACCAAGATTTTCCATGGTTTCATCATCAATGGAATCTTTGTTTAGCAGATCTAATCTTGTGATCAGTGATCTAAGATAATCCGCACTTGCCCGGCAGCTCATCCTGCTGAAATAATCACAGGCATTCCACTGCTCCTTTGCAGTCTTTTCTTCACCGCAATAATAATGATTAATGGATACGGCAAGTTCATCCATCAATCCTCCGTATAATACATCAGCATCACTTAATTTGGATTTATTTATCTCACCGTTAGATCTGTATTGTGTCACCACCGAATCACAGCACTGATATACCGGTGTATTACACCCTTTTCGGGCTAACAGTGTAAGAATATCCACTGCTATCTCACGTCCGAAATTACTGTTTCCTACAGAGACTACTATATATTTAAGAGTATCGGCATGTTCTTCAAGATAGGTGCACAGTTCCCTGCTCCTTGCACCGTAAGGTTCGAATTTAATATCATAATTATCCAGCATGTTCCCATATCTGTATCTGAAGAAACCGTCATTATGCTCTGCTCCGGGATCAAATACGGTAACATGAAATGTTGCTCCAGCAAACTGTCCGTTGGCAACAACCTTTCTTAATACTTCCTTACCCATAGGACCAAAGCCCACAAGAAGAACATCCAGTTCACAATGAGTTCTGGCATGCTTGTCAAAATCAACCACATTACACAACGGATATTTCTGAAGAAGAAGTCTGGCTGTTATTTCCGATCTTTCAAAGGCCTTGACTTCCCCATAACCGTAATGATCTCCGGCTGCCTGAAGGATCTCTCCCTCCTTTTCTGCATAACCGAGTATTGTAAGCATTGTCCTTCCCGGATCGATACCGGCTTCGTCAAAACAATCGGCAAGTTTCAGGGCATATGTCAGATTATCCTCCTCATTATCAGATATGGTATATATATTTATCATATTATTGCTCTTTAACAGGGATAACCGTTTTGCGATTTCAACAGTCGGTTTCGTGGCCCAGGAATCATCTACAACAAGCCCACCCATCTGATGGATCGTGTTCTCCTGCCCTGCCGTAGCGGTTCCTATAAAAACAACCATGGAATTACGGTCCCTGGCAAGTGAAGATGCGAATGTAATGGTATCATCAGTCACGCCGTAGATTATCTCCGGTTGCCTGTAACGCATTATCAGGAAACGGCTCCACTTAATGACATTCTTACCGAGAAGAATGATAACGGCACTTGCCATTGAATAATAAGCAAAGAAATGTATGATCCAATAGATTATCATCCATATCTTATTCTCAGAATACGGAGCAGGGATACCCTTATAATCATTGACACCGGCAAACATTCTTCCGACACTGATAAGTGTCTGCAGAATGGAATCAAAAAGAGTGCTCAGATTGGTTACATTTACGGAATATATCTGACTGTAAAGGATAAGACCGCCTACGGCGGCAACCATAAACATGGCACCAACCAAAGACCCCCGCCTCTCGGGCTTTACTGCGGAGTATCTTATCAGCGCAAGAAAAACAGCTGTTGAGATCAGGATCATTGTTATAAGCATATCTGTACCTTCCCTTTAAATATTTTTATCTAAAATATATCTTCGTTTAAAACCTGCCATGCGGAATCATCCTTGATATGCTCAGCCTCATCCAAATCTTCATATGAAACGAGCAGATGATGCCTGCGTTTCTGATTATTACGGACAGGATCATATGTCCAGTTATACATCAGATAGAACCTCATCCACCTGTCATGCTCAAGTTTCCTGCATATCTCTCTTTTTTCGGGATCAAGATCGCAAAAGATCTGATAGGCCCTGCGGCATATATCAGGTGTCAGTGTTCTTATATCATCATCCGGAAGAAGTTCCCTTACCTTGGTCAGGAGATGTTCCGCAGCCGCGATATTGGCCTGCCTGTGGAACTCGGACAGTTTCTCCCATGTCGGAGCATCATCTCCTGCTTTTTTTCTGTAAAGCTCATTTATATTAACGGCAAGTTTATTCTGTATGCCGCTTAAAAGAAGTTTCCTGTTATATACGCATTTCATCCTGTCAACCACAACTGCATCGGATACTTCCATACTGTGAAGGAAAACATGGATCTCGCCCTCAGTAACAAAATACCGGTGTATCCTGTTCTTAACGGACATATTGTTTTTGGGATCCTCATCACACAGGATAATCCGGGATGAATGACATAACAGTTCCGTATCATCCTGCCATGTGTTTTCATGAAATACCACACGGTCATCTGTCAGGTCTGATCCGAGATTAAACATGAGCTCCCTATGGTCATCACAAAATGCCCCGGCATATCCGAAAACATGATAGATAAGTCCTCTTCCTCCGGGGAAAATATTTATAAGCAGCCCTCTTTCAAGAATCCTGTCGACCAGAGCTCCGTTCCCGATAATGATGATATCCTTTTCGGATCTTTCAACCGGGTAAGCCTGCCAGTAATACCTTGCCAGACAGTCATCCTCATCAAAAAGGGTTATCATGGGATCGAGCTCATCAGGCGTTTCATCGGTTTTACATATGACGCGTATATTTGAAGCAGACTTAATATGTAGGGCCGTTTCATAATTCAGATACTTATCTTCGTCTATCAGTAATACAGTGCACAGTTCGTCGCCTTTGTGCTTACTGAGAATATTGTTAATGGGGACTTTTAGAAATGCTATCTTTACAAAGTCAAAAGAATCGGACATATTATCGGTGGCAATTTCATCAGCACATATAAAGAAAACCTCTGATCCGTCCCTTACTATATCATCTACGAAACAACGTGCCTCATCATTAAAGGAGGAAAGAATGACCCAGGCATCTCTTCTGTGTTTCCATATCCGAAACCTCGGTGCCAGGTCACCCATCATCCATGAAAAAACCATATTAATGAATAAAACAAGTAAGCCGGTACTTGAGATCATAAAGATCATTCCGACAAACTTACCTATCGGTGACACAGGGGTCATATCACCATATCCGACAGTTGTAAAGGTAACCAGCATGTACCAGAAGGCATCACTAAGACTTCCGATACTGTATAAGGGTTCACCATCGGGGGAAAATCCCATTTGAAGCTCTGCCGGGACCATGATGATCATAAGGACGATATAAAAAAGTACTATCGATAATATAATAATCAGGCGCTTCTTCTTCATAGTCGTTTTCTTACTCCTCACAAAGAAGACTGTTACTCAATCAGTATAATACCATCCGGGTACGGGCTCAAGTTTCTTTGAGGTGAAAATGTGCTCCGCATGCGAAAAATTTAAAACTGCGCTATAATATGCAGGTAAACGGAGGCATGATCTATGTTGGTAATTCTGCTGTTTGTATTTTTCATGGGAAGTCTTGCCGGATGGTGTATCGAGCTTATATTCCGGCGGTTCTTCGGCGCTAATAACCCTGAACATCGATGGATAAATCCGGGATTTCTCACAGGTCCCTATCTTCCGATATACGGATTCGGACTGGTAACACTCTTCATGTTGTCATATACCCCCATACCTGTTAAAAACGGGATCATTCATAATCTGATCCTGTTTCTTATCATTGCAGTATCAATGACTCTTATCGAATATATTGCAGGCCTTCTCTTTATCCGGACTATGCATGTAAGACTTTGGGACTATACGAGGCAACGCGGTAATATACATGGGATCATATGTCCTCTATTCTCTTTCTTCTGGGCACTTCTCGGGGCGGCATATTATTTTCTCATCCACCCACATATACTCGAAGCGCTCAAATGGCTGTCGGAGAATATGGCATTCTGTCTTGTCATTGGTTTCTTTTACGGAGTATTTACAGTCGACGTATTCTATTCATTCAGTCTGATCAACCGGATCCGCAAATTAGCGGAAGAAAAAGATATAATAGTCAGATACGAAGGTATTAAATCATCTATACGTAAGGCTCAGGAAAAGAACAGCGAGAAACTTCACTTCCTGTTTGCGTTAAAATCGGATGTACCGCTACATGAACATATTGAAAAATATATAGAACTCATGACCGCATTTCACTCTGATTATCTGCCGGAACCGATCAGGAAACGTGTACGTAAATAACATGCACAAAATATGCCTTCTTAATTTCAAATATATACAAAATCTGCTATAATCATAATCATGGAGTTACAAAGATTACTGAGTCTTACAAGAAAAGCGATAGATGAACACAATCTGATAAATGAGGGGGACAGGATCGCTGTCGGAATATCCGGTGGAAAGGACAGCCTCACTCTTCTGTATGCACTTGCAGAACTTCGGAGGTTTTACCCGAAACATTATGATCTGTGTGCCGTGACCGTTAATCTCGGATTTGATGGGTTTGATACGAAACCGTTTGCCGATCTGTGTAATATACTTGATGTACCATATACGGTTATAAATACCGATATTTACAAGATCGTATTCAAGGACCGTAATGAAAAGAGCCCCTGCAGCCTGTGTGCCAAGATGAGAAAAGGAGCGCTTAATGAGGCAGTTGCCGCAATGGGATTTAATAAGGTGGCATATGGACACCATAAGGACGATATAGTGGAAACGATGCTCCTGTCACTGATATTCGAGGGAAGATTTCACACATTCAGACCTCTGACTTATCTTGACCGCACAAAGATCACAGTTATACGACCGCTGCTTTATCTTGAAGAAGCAGATATCATCGGGTTTAAGAACAAAATGAATCTTCCTGTTGCTCCCAAAACATGTCCGGTAGACGGCAAGACAAAAAGAGAATATGCCAAGGACCTGTTACATCAACTGAACCGTGAAAATCCGGGCGTACTTGAGCGCATGTTCACCGCAATCGAAAACAGCGGAATATGGAATGATTGCGAATAATATATCACTGATGATCAGAGGGGGATCATAAAGATATGAATTACCATGATAAGAAAAATGCAGATAATATGATAAAGCTCCGTGAGCTTCAGACTACTCTTCCGACATTTTGCAGAGAATTCTTCCTGGGGATAAAGGATACGACATCAACCCGTACCAGACTGGCATATGCTTATGACCTTCGAATGTTCTTTGATTATCTCCATAATAATCACCCCAGATTTCAGGGAACAGACATAACGGAATTTGAAATAGAATGGCTTGATGAAGTCAAGGCTCTGGATATTACCGAATATCTTGACTACCTTTCATATTATGAGAAAGACAATGAAGCCATAACAAATGAGGAACGGGGAAAACAGCGGAAACTTGCAACATTAAGAAGCTTTTACAAATTCTTCTTCAATTCAGAAATGATAGAGAAGAATCCGGCAGCTCTAGTACAGATGCCGAAACTTCATAAAAAGGAAATAATAAGACTCGATCCCGACGAAGTAGCCCTCCTGCTCGATCATGTTGAAAACGGGGACCATATGACAAAACAGCAGTCATCATTTCACGAAAAGACAAAAGTACGTGATCTGGCACTTATAACACTGCTGCTTGGTACAGGTATACGTGTATCCGAGTGTGTGGGACTGGATATAAAGGATGTGGATTTCAAGAACAACGGTATCCTTATAAGGCGTAAGGGCGGATATGAAGCTGTAGTATATTTCGGAGATGAAGTTGAAAAAGCCCTGAAAGAATATTTACGGCAGCGTAATTCGATCATTCCCGAATCCGGCCACGAAGAGGCGCTGTTCCTCTCATTGCAGAATAAAAGAATATCGGTACGTGCAGTTGAAAAACTGGTAAAAAAATACGCATCAGCGGTTACTTCTCTCAAAAAGATAACGCCTCATAAGCTTAGAAGTACCTACGGCACCAGCCTGTATCGTGAAACCGGGGATATCTACCTGGTAGCAGATGTACTGGGCCATTCAGATGTCAATACGACCAAGAAACACTATGCTGCTCTTGAAGATGACCGGAGACGTATGGCTGCATCAGCCGTAAGACTCCGTGAGGACAATGATCAGTAAGATGCAGCGTCCGCGTAATAAGGTATAACAAGATAATTACCCGGTATCAGGACCTCGTCAGATGTAAGATGATTGATGGTTCTGATCTCATTTGCCATTCTGCCGACAGATGAAAACTCAAAGCTGTAATTATCCTCAGCAATAGATTCCACAGTATCCCCGCAATATATCATTATACTTCTGTACTGCTTGGTCCCGAAGCAGTCTGCCGCGGTATTATCGGTATTGGCAAAAGCCTTGATTGAAAAAAATGAACATAATGCCATGGTTATCAATACTCCTATTATAAGAAACATCTTCTGTCTTCTGACTACCCGGGCTCTGGCTCTTCTTCTTATTTGCTGCTCTTCGACCCTGCTCATATACCAGCTGTCATCATAATAATTGTTTCTCATATTCTCCTCCGGTATCTGCTTCATGACCAAACATTTGTACCAAACAGATGTTCTGTATGATCGTATTATATCGAACGTTTTTTCGATTGTCAACACTTTTGAAGCATTTTTTCGAACATATTTTCCGAAAATATGTTTGC
>JBGUNV010000065.1:0-11620 GCA_045117595.1 Lachnospiraceae bacterium | reverse complement strand
ATTTAGAATATAATAAAGAAGTGGTTATAAGGGGTTTGGTACCGACAGGAGGGTAAAAATGGCTGCAGTTTCTGAATTGATCCGCAGGGAAGGAAACGGCGTGATCAGCTTTGGTGATCATACGCTTGCTTCCAAGGCTAAGGTTGAGGACTTTGATGTTGACGGTAATCTCTATAAGGTCAAAACATTCAAGGAACTGACCAAACTTGAGAGAGACGGGATGTTCGTATATGAATCCGAACCCGGAACGAGTGTTACCGGTTTTACCGTAACAGGCGACGGAGTATCGTTTGATGTTTGCGGGGATGAGGATGCGATGATAACCGTAGGACTCAAGGAGGATACGGAATATTCCGTAAGTATTGCGGGAAAGGATATCGGCCGGATCAGGACCAACCTTGGCGGTAAGCTCAGCATATCGGTAGAGCTTGAGGGCAAGGGAGAAATAAACGTAAAGGTTGTTGAGTGATTAATGGCAAAAGGACGACCTTCCACGGTGTTCTTCTGCAATGAGTGCGGACACGAATCATCAAAATGGATGGGACAGTGTCCCGCATGTAAGTCGTGGAACACATTTGTGGAAGAGCCGGTGAGCAGGACGGCGCAATCGGGCAGGCAGGGCATTTCCCGTGTGGGTGCGCAGGAGCCGATAAGTGTGAGGGCCGTCTCACTTGAATCTTTGAAGCGCTGCAAAACAGGGATGTCCGAGCTTGACAGGGTTTTGGGAGGCGGTATAGTACCGGGCTCCCTTGTTTTGATTGGCGGAGATCCCGGGATAGGCAAGTCAACGCTCCTTCTGCAGGTGTGCCGCAACATTTCCGCCTTAGGCCATAAGGTTCTGTATATCTCCGGAGAGGAATCGCTAGGGCAGATCAAGATGCGCGCTACCAGGATCGGTGAGTTTACCGATGATCTTATGCTTCTGTGCGAGACAGATCTTGCCGTTATCGAAGAGACGATCAGAAAACATAAACCTGAGACGGTGATCATAGACAGTATCCAGACAATGTTCTCGGGCAGTGTCACATCCGCTCCCGGAAGTGTTTCGCAGGTCAGGGAAGCGACAAATATCCTGATGACCATAGCCAAGCAGGAGACGATATCCATATTCATAGTCGGACATGTTACCAAGGAAGGTACTGTGGCCGGTCCGCGCGTTCTCGAGCATATGGTTGATACGGTCCTGTATTTTGAAGGTGACCGGTATGCATCATACCGGATTGTCCGTGCTGTCAAGAACAGGTTCGGGTCGACTAATGAGATAGGCGTATTTGAGATGAAACAGAGCGGACTGGAAGAAGTGTCCAATCCGTCGGAATACATGCTGAGCGGTCGGGCTTCGGATTCGTCGGGATCATGCATCGTATGCTGTCTTGAGGGTACCCGCCCGATCCTTGTAGAAGTTCAGGCACTTGTGTGCCGTTCGAATTTCGGTATACCGAGACGTCAGTCGGCCGGAGCCGATATAGGCAGGGTCAACCTCATTATGGCGGTTCTGGAAAAAAGAATGGGCCTGAAGATGGGTGAATGTGATGCCTACATAAATGTTGCCGGCGGAATGAAAGTGAACGAACCCGCGATAGATCTCGGTATCGCGATGGCTGTAGCATCGAGCTTTTTAAATAAAGTGATCCCGAAGGATATGGCTGTTTTCGGAGAGGTAGGTCTTTCCGGTGAAGTCCGTTCGGTATCACTTTCGGATATACGCACGGCAGAAGCGATAAAACTGGGATTTACCAGGATCGTGCTCCCGGCATCAAATGCCGCAACGATCACAGACGGTGCGCGGGATAATATCATACCGGCCGGTAATCTGTCAGATGCGATATCGCTCATCAGATAAATGATGATTGTCTGTATCAGGCAACACAAAGAAAACTGAGAAGGAAAGAGAAAAATGGTAAGACGGATCTATGTTGAAAAGAAAAAAGGTTATGCGCAGGCGGCTGAAGAACTGCTTGCAGATCTTAAGGGATATCTGGAACTTTCCGGGCTTGAGAAGGTCCGTATCCTGATCAGATACGATATAGAAGACCTTGATGAGGATGTTTTCAGGCAGGCCGCAAAATGCGTATTCTCCGAGCCGCCGGTAGATATGCTGTATGAAGAGGATTTTCCGCAGGAAGCGGGTGATGTCGTGTTCTCGGTCGAGTATCTGCCGGGCCAGTTCGACCAGCGGGCAGATTCCGCCGTACAGTGCGTACAGTTTCTTTCGGCAGATGCCAAGCCGATCATAAAGACGGCAGTTACATACTGCCTTTCGGGAACTATTTCCGATGAAGATCTCGAAAATATCAAGTCATACTGCATAAACCCTGTAGATTCGAGAGAGACGGATCTGAAAAAACCGGAAACCCTGGTATCCAACTATGATGAACCTGAGGATATCAGGATATTTGACGGCTTTACCGCAATGGGTGAGGATGATCTGCGATCATTATATGATTCGCTCGGCCTTGCGATGACGTTTAAGGATTTTATTCACATTCAGAAATATTTTGCCGGTGATGAGCATCGTGATCCGTCGATGACGGAGATAAGGGTTCTTGATACATACTGGAGCGATCATTGCAGACATACGACGTTTTCCACAGAACTTAAGAATATTGAGTTTGAAGAAGGACGCTATTCGGAACGTTTTAGGGAAACATTTGAGGATTACAAAAAGGCCAGGGCTGATGTTTACGGCAACAGGAAAGATAAGTTCATCTGCCTTATGGACATTGCTCTCATGGGTATGAAGGAACTGAAGAAGCAGGGTAAACTGGCCGATCAGGAAGAATCAGACGAGATCAATGCATGTTCGATAGTGGTTCCTGTAGAGATAGATGGGGTCACCGAGGAGTGGCTCGTAAGTTTCAAGAACGAGACGCATAACCATCCGACCGAGATCGAACCTTTCGGAGGTGCGGCAACATGTCTCGGTGGTGCGATACGTGATCCGCTGTCGGGCAGAAGCTATGTATATCAGGCAATGAGGGTTACAGGTGCGGCAGATCCGACGGTATCGATGAAGGATACGCTTCCCGGAAAACTTCCGCAGAAAAAACTCGTAAGAGGTGCCGCGAGAGGATACAGTTCATACGGCAACCAGATAGGTCTTGCGACAGGCTATGTCAAGGAGATATTTCATCCCGATTATGTTGCCAAGCGTATGGAGATCGGTGCGGTAATGGGTGCCGCCAGAAGATCCAATGTGGTTCGTGCAACGTCTGATCCCGGAGATGTCATAATCCTTCTCGGCGGACGGACCGGACGGGACGGATGCGGAGGAGCAACGGGTTCCTCCAAGGCACATACTCTTTCATCTATCGAGACTTGCGGAGCCGAAGTGCAGAAAGGTAATGCACCGACAGAGAGAAAACTCCAGAGACTTTTCAGACGTCCTGAAGTTTCAAAGCTCATACGTAAGTGTAATGATTTCGGCGCCGGAGGAGTTTCGGTTGCGATAGGTGAGCTTGCTGACGGACTCGTTGTCGATCTTGATAAGGTACCGAAAAAATATGCCGGTCTTGACGGAACGGAACTTGCCATCTCCGAATCGCAGGAGCGTATGGCTGTTGTAGTAGCGGCTTCCGATGTTGACAGATTCCTTGAATATGCGGCTTCAGAAAACCTTGAGGCAGTCGCGGTGGCAACGGTGACAAAGGAGCCGCGTCTGATACTTACATGGCGCGGTAAGGAGATAGTTAATCTCAAAAGATCATTCCTTGATACGAACGGTGCGCATCAGGAGACCGATGTTTTCGTGAATCAACCTGAGGACAGAGCGTTTTTTGACAGACCGGTCATTGATAAAGTTGCAGCGGATATTGAGGGTAATGACCTCGTATCAGCTGTTAAGGATACGGTGTCGGATCTGAACGTATGCTCACAGAAGGGTCTGGTTGAAATGTTTGATTCTTCCATAGGTGCTGGCAGCGTACTGATGCCTTACGGCGGCAGGAGCCAGCTGACCGAGACCCAGGTCATGATAGCGAAGCTGCCGGTCTATGAAGGCAAGTGCGATACCGTGACGATGATGAGTTACGGATTCGATCCGTTCCTTTCAAGCTGGAGCCCGTACCATGGGGCTGTATATGCGGTGACCGAGTCGGTTGCCAGGATCGTAAGTGCCGGCGGTGATCCTTCCCGGATAAGATTTACTTTCCAGGAATACTTCAGAAGAATGTCGGAAGATCCCGCAAGATGGAGCCAGCCGTTTGCAGCTTTGCTCGGAGGGTTTGCGGCACAGATGGGCTTCGGCCTTCCTTCTATCGGGGGCAAGGATTCCATGTCGGGCACATTCCAGGATATCGATGTTCCCCCGACACTCGTATCGTTTGCTGTAGATGTCGCTTCGGGCAGGAATGTGATCACTCCGGAACTTAAGACGGCAGGTGACAAGCTTGTACTGATCGATATTAAACAGGATACATACAATTCTGTTGATTTTGAGGATGCTAAGGATCAGTATGTGAAGTTTCACTCTGATTCGACGGCAGGCCGCATAAAAGCAGCTTATGCCGTGGACGGATACGGGATAGCAGCAGCGCTCTGCAAAATGGCGTTCGGAAACGGACTCGGTTTTCGGATCGAGCATTCATTCGATATGAAGAAGCTCTTCCTTCCGGGATTCGGATGGATCGTTGCGGAGATTTCTCCGGAGGATGTTTCCAAACTTTCGGGAAGATATACTCTCATTGGTGAAGTGGCGGATGACGGACAGATCAGTTACGGTTCATCATCGATTCCGCTTTCGGAAGTAGTTACTGAATGGAAGAAGCCGCTTGAGAAGGTATTTCCCACGAGGAGTTACAAGGATACGGAAATTCTTCCGGAATATAAATACGACTGTAGTGCCGCAGGCAGAAAAGTATATGTATGCAAAAACAGGGTCGCAAAACCGACGGTATTCATTCCGGTATTTCCGGGTACCAATTGTGAATATGACAGTGCGCGGGCATTTGAGCGTGCAGGCGCTGATGTCATAACGCAGGTATTCTCGAACCGCAATGCACAGGATATAAGGGATTCCGTCGAACTGTTCCGTAAGGGGATCACTTCTTCGCAGATGATAATGTTCCCCGGAGGTTTTTCGGCCGGCGACGAACCAGACGGATCGGCCAAATTCTTTGCCACGGCATTTAGGAATGAAGCCCTTTCCGAGGCAGTTACAGAGCTTCTTGATAAACGTGACGGTCTTGTACTCGGAATATGCAACGGTTTTCAGGCACTGATCAAGCTCGGACTTGTTCCCTGCGGTAAGATCATCGGGCAGAATGAGTCTTCACCCACGCTGACATACAATACGATCAACAGACATGTATCCAGGATGGCATACACGAAGGTTGTCTCTGACTTGTCGCCGTGGCTGGCAGACGCAACGTGCGGAGGAACATACGTGATCCCTGTTTCGCACGGCGAAGGACGTTTTGTTGCTGATGATGAAGTGTTAAAGGAACTGTTTGATAACGGGCAGGTGGCAACAAGGTACTGTGATGCGAATGGTGTTGTATCGATGGATGAAGAGTACAATGTCAACGGGTCGTTTGCGGCGATCGAGGGAATAACAAGTCCCGACGGAAGAGTGTTCGGCAAGATGGGACATTCGGAGCGCCGGGGAGACTATGTGGCAGTCAATATTTACGGCGAACAGGATATGAAGATATTTGAATCCGGAGTCAGGTATTTCGCATGATCAAACCTAAATCTTTGGGAAAGGTTTCTTTCTCAAAATGGCTGAAAAAGGTAAAAAAAGAAAAAACACTCGTACAGCTTATAGTTGTATGTTTTGTTCTGCTACTCGGATGTATCGCGCTGTCTGCGGTACATGTCAGCAGGATATTTGATGCATTTGAACAGAATTCATATGACTATATCATCAACAGGTCAGAACTGACATCCAAGTATTTTTCCGAGGACTTTGACAGAAAAGGTGCATTTGTTGCTGCCGAAGCTGTTGTCCTTGCGCAGAATGATGCCATAGACAAGGAGAGTATCTGTAACTGTCTGAAGGTGCTCGAGCAGACGGGTGAATTTTCATGTGCAAAATACATAAGTAACCGAGGTATAGTATACCGGTCAAACGGATCGCTCAATTCCACGATGCTCAATCTGTATTCGAATGCCATAGATATGACAAAGCCGACGAGCATATACAGGAACTTTGATCCGGAAAAATCCAGCGATGAGATATGTTTTGCATCTGTGGTTTCCAAGAACGGTGTATTCCAGGGATATGTTATCGGTATCGCAAATGCAGCTCGCATGTTTGAGAACAGATCGGCGACTTCCTCCACAATGGTTGCGGAAAGATATCTTACGGACGACCAGGGAAATATAGTCGCATATATCAAGAACGGTACCATTTATGACGGCACCGGAAAGAATATCTTTGATATTCTGACCAAGGACTGTATTGACGATTATGCCGCGCAGCAGGTCAGGGATGAAGTGCTCAACGAGATCAATGAAGGGGAAATAATCAACCGCAACATATCCGTTGACGGCCGCAAGGGTTATGCCCTGTACAAGCAGCTTTTCGGCGGAAGCGGATGGAACCTTTTCTACATAGTATATACGGACGATGTACGGGCAACGATCCAGCCGGTCCTTATCGAATCATTCGTCGTCATGGTTCTCGTAATACTTCTTATGGCAGTAATGGCATTGTTTGTTGCACGTTATATCGAGGGTGAACAGAAGAAGGTTTATGATCTCGCATACGTTGATGAACTGACAAGAGCACCCAACGAAAATGCTTTTAAGGAAAAGGCGACCGAACTCCTTCAGGAGAATCCTGAAGTGCCGTATATGCTCGTATGTTTTGATGTTATGAATTTCCGTTATATAAACGAGGGTTACGGTCATCTTAAGGCCGACATGCTCCTTCGGGATATAGCGGTGGCACTGCGTGAGTCATATACTTACCTGGAGACATTCGGACGACTTTCGGCGGACAGATTCGTAGGACTTTGCGTTGATGATCAAAGGGCGGAGGAACGTAAGGAGTTTATTACCGACAGACTTTCCAAGGCAACCGAAGAGATCGGTATGAAATATCCGATCAAGTTCAAAACCGGCATATATTACATCAGGGACAAGAAGGAATCCATCGCCGATATGATCGACAAAGCCAATCTTGCCCGTAAGTCAGTACAGGCTGAAGCCAGAAACCTTGAGGCAGAGTATCGTGAGCAGCTGATGGAAGAGACCAGAAAGCAGGAACGTGTCGAATCCAGAATGCATGAAGCCCTGGAAAAAGGAGAGTTTGTACCATTTCTTCAGCCTAAATGGAATATGGCAACGGACCATATCTGCGGTGCGGAAGCCCTTATAAGATGGGTCACCGAGGACGGTAGCGTCATTCCTCCGATAGAGTTCATACCGGTGTTTGAGCGCAACGGATTCATTGAGCAGGTGGACTTTTACATGCTCGATGAAATATGTAAATATATCAGAAGGATGATAGATGAGGGACGGGAGGTTTACCCCGTTTCCATCAACCAGTCGAGATATCTGTTGTATGATCCCAATTATATAATGAAAGTCCAGGAGATCATGCTCAAATATAAAGTTCCGAGAGGACTTATAGAACTTGAGATAACCGAGACCGTATTCTTCAACGAGAAGGAGAGGATGCTGGATGTCATGAGAAATCTCAAGGAATTCAACATGAATCTTTCGATCGATGATTTCGGATCGGGCTACTCGTCACTGAATCTGCTGCGGGATATACCGTTTGACGTACTCAAGATCGACCGGGGATTTCTCGATGAATCGGCCCAGAGCGAGAGCGGAAAATGGATACTTCGCAAGATCGTGGAGATGGCTGACGGACTGAACCTTAAGGTCATATGTGAAGGTGTTGAGACTCATGAACAGGTTGAGATGCTTCTTGACATAGGATGTATCTATGCACAGGGATTCCTGTATTCGAGACCTGTCCCGCTTGAAGAGTTTATGGAAAAATATAACATACCGATCGACGAGGATTCGCCTGTAACTTATGTAGCGGATGAAGATGGATACAGTTAACTACGCAAGGGAACTTGAAAGGATCATGTCATCGCTGACAGAACGTCCGACCCTTCTGCTTCACTGCTGCTGCGCACCCTGCAGCAGTTACTGCCTTACATATCTGGTACCTTATTTTGATATTACATGCTTTTATTATAATCCCAACATAACAGCGGGGGATGAATATGAAAAGCGGTACATGGAACTTGTCAGGCTTGTGGGTCTTCTTAATGATGAATATGCCGGACGGGACGGTATCACACCGATAGAAGTCAGGGATGGTATGTACGATCCCGATACATTTAATGCAAATGTCAGCAGAGAAGATCTTGCCGGATGCCCCGAGGGCGGCAGACGGTGTAAAATGTGTTTTTCGATGAGACTTTCGAAAACGTATGAGAGGGCGGCAAAAGGCGGGTTTGATTATTTTACGACAACACTTACGATCAGTCCGCTGAAGGATGCGAAGCTGATCAATTCGATCGGACAGGCCTTGTGCGGCGATGAGGGACCGGTGTGGCTCCCCTCGGATTTTAAGAAGAACGACGGATTTAAGAAATCTGTTGAGCTGTCACGTAAATATGATCTGTACAGACAAAATTACTGCGGATGTGATTATTCGCGCAGGTCTTTGTAAAACTTGTAAGGAGGTATCGATATGAGCAGACTGGAAGGAATGAAGATATCGGATGAGATGCTTGATAATGTATCGGGCGGAGTAAAACTCGGGAAGGCGGACGATGACAGTGTTAGGATACAGTGCCCCGTATGTTTTGAATTTTTCAAGGTAAGCCAGCAGGAAGCCAATAAGGAAATCCTTCACTGTCCGTTATGTCATAAGGATTTCCAGAATAAAAAGACGGTTTCGGAGTTTAAAAAGGCGTTAGTGTGATATGAAGACAATACTTGAACAGATAACAGATATCGTATCTGCCGGATTTGAGCAGGCAGGTTATGATGCTTCTCTTGGCAGGGTCAGTATCAGCAACCGCCCGGATCTGTGCCAGTTTCAGTGTAACGGAGCAATGGCCGGAGCCAGGACGTATCATAAGGCCCCGATCGAAATAGCCGGGAATGTGGCGGCGATCCTTTCGGATAATAAGGCGTTTTGCGCAGTGGATGCGGTGCCACCGGGATTTTTGAACATAAGTGTGTCAGATGATTTCCTGGCAGGGCATCTTAATGAGATGGCACAGTCTGACAGATTCGGACTCGAGGCACCCGAAAAAAAGAGGATAATTGTCGACTATGGCGGACCGAACGTGGCAAAACCGCTCCATGTAGGGCACCTTAGGGCTGCGATAATAGGCGAGAGTGTCAAGCGCATATGCAGGTATCTCGGGAACGAGGTGATAGGTGATGTCCATCTCGGTGACTGGGGTCTGCAGATGGGACTCATAATCACCGAGCTGAAGCACCGCTGTCCGGATCTTCCGTATTTTGACGAAAACCATACCGGAGAATATCCTGCAGATGCTCCGTTTACCCTGTCGGAACTTGAGGAGATATATCCGACGGCCAGTGCGAAGTCCAAGAAAGACGAAACCTACAGGGAAGAAGCACTTGAGGCAACCAGACAGCTTCAGAACGGTAACAGGGGATACCGCGCTCTCTGGCGTCATATAATGGATTTATCGATCCCGGATCTTAAGAAAAACTATGCCAACCTGTCGGTTGATTTTGACTGGTGGAAGGGCGAGAGCGATGTTGACCCGCTCATCCCCGAAATGGTCAGCAGCATGAAGGATGCGGGCTTTGCATATGAGAGTGAACGACCTCTTGTCGTTGATGTAGCCGAGGAGTCCGATACAAAGGAGATACCTCCGTGCATGATATTAAAGTCCGACGGAGCCGCACTTTATACCACAACGGACCTTGCTACTCTTCTTGACAGGAAGCGTACATTCGATCCGGAACATGTAATATATGTTGTCGATAAACGCCAGGACATGCATTTTGTCCAGGTGTTCCGCGCGGCAAAGAAAACGGGTATAGTAAGCGCTGATACGCAGCTTGATTTTCTCGGATTCGGCACCATGAACGGTAAGGACGGCAAGCCCTTCAAAACACGTGAGGGCGGCGTGATGCGTCTAGAGGTACTGATCGATGATATCCGAGAGGCTATGCTCAAAAAGATCATGGACAATCATGAGACTGATCCCGCAGAGGCCAGGGAAACGTCGAAGATCGTGGCGCTTTCTGCGATCAAGTACGGAGATCTGTCGAATCAGGCTACCAAGGATTATGTGTTCGATATAGATAAGTTTACCTCCTTTGAGGGTAATACGGGACCTTATATCCTGTATACGATCGTCCGGATTAAATCGATCCTTGCAAAATACAAGGCTTCGGCGGGCATAGGTGATGATGCGCTTCCTGATATGATAAGGACTTCGTGCAGCGAGCCCGAAAGAGCACTTATGCTTGAACTTACAAAGTTTGCATCGGTCATAAATACTGCTTATACCGAGATCGCCCCTCACAGGATATGTGCTTTCATATATGATGTCTGTAACGCATTTAACCGTTTCTATCATGAGACAAGGATACTTACCGAGGAGGATGCCGGTAGGAAGGAAGGGTGGATCGCCCTGTTGTTGCTGACCCGCAGGATCCTTGAAACGTGCATCGATCTGCTCGGGTTTGAAGCGCCGGAGAAGATGTAAGAAATATTAATTGAATATTCTGAAAATATTAGCACTCGTCGGTTGACAGTGCTAATATTTTATGTTATAAATTCCTTATAAATGGGTTCGGGATCAAAGATATTTCCTCGAAAACACGCTCGCGCTCTATGTTCGGGCGCAGCGGTACATAAGCCGGCAGAATACACCGGCTAAGTACCGGCCCCCTCACACGGTTTTCTCGGAAACACTTTGTCCCTCGCCCCACAGAGAGGAGATGATATTATGAACATACAGAAATTTACGCAGAAATCGGTCGATGCGATCAATTCGCTCGAGAAGATAACATATGAATACGGTAATCAGGAGATAGCGCAGGTCCATCTGCTGTGGGCTCTGTTGAAGCAGGAGGACGGACTGATCCCGAAGCTCATCGAGAAGATGGAGATAAACCTCGATCATTTTACGGGAAATGTTGAGGATCATATCGAAAAGCGTCCGAAGGTAGCCGGTGGCAGAGTATACATAGGAGACAAGCTCAACAAGGTTCTTGTTTCGGCAGAAGATGAAGCAAAGAGGATGAACGATGAGTATGTTTCGGTGGAGCATCTGTTCCTTTCGATGCTCAAATACCCGGACAGTGATATCAGGGATCTGACGGATGAATACGGGATAACGCGAGACCGTTTCCTGTCAGCGCTTGCAACGGTCCGCGGTAATCATAATGTTACGTCGGATAATCCGGAAGCTACATATGATACGCTGGAAAAATACGGCCAGGATCTGGTGGAACGTGCGAGAAGCCAGAAGCTCGATCCGGTCATCGGAAGGGACAGCGAGATAAGGAACATAGTCCGTATCCTGTCCCGTAAGACCAAGAACAACCCGGTTCTTATCGGTGAGCCCGGTGTGGGCAAGACGGCAGTAGTTGAGGGACTGGCACAACGTATCGTGCGCGGCGATGTTCCTGAAGGTCTGAAGGATAAGACCATATT
>JBGUNV010000064.1:0-24111 GCA_045117595.1 Lachnospiraceae bacterium | reverse complement strand
ATTCCCGCAAGTGGAATAAGGGTGAAGATGGAAGCGGAGTGCTGGAAAAAGATGGTATTTTGATCGTGAGGAAATAACATTAGAGGGGCTGGTCTGTCTATGAAATAGTCAATAAAACAAAAACCGAGCTTCGAAAAGCCCAGCATTTGCTGTAAAATTTGTTTATGCTACTAAACAAAATCTTACAAGGAGATTATACTGTATCTTCCTTGTATCATCAAATCAAACTTCCGCTCGACATAGAGATTTCTATCTCATCCGATGATCCGGTACGCCTGGTTAGTGCATTTGTGGAGGAAATGAATCTTTCTGATCTATATGGGACTTATGACAGAACCAGAAAGAATCAGGCCACACCGCGTCAGATGCTTAAGATTGTCATCTATGCAGCAATGAACAGAATCTATTCAAGTCGTGATATTGAGTCTGCCTGCAAGAGAGACATCAATTTCATGTACCTTCTGGACGGAGCGCCTGCTCCTGACCATTCCACCATCGCAAGATTTATATCAATTCATCTCTCACAGTGCGCCAAGCAGATCATGGCACAGGTAGGAACCATACTGCTGGAACTTGGTGAGATTTCAGGCGAAAACATCTTCATTGACGGAACCAAGATAGAGTCAGTAGCCAACAAGTATACCTTTGTATGGAAGAAAGCTGTATCAAAAAACATGATAAAGCTGACTGAAAAGATATGTGTTTTCTGTGCCGAATGTGAAGAACTCTATGCTTATTTATGTATTGGAATTATTAAATAAAGAAGAGATTTAGTCATTGATGAGTATAGAACCTTGTGTTATAAGTTAATAAGAGTTATAGTAGAAGCCACTTAAGAATACAATCGGTGAATAGTGGCTTGATAATTTAATCGATTATTGCAGGCGGCTAAGAGGATTAAGTTGGGGTTTGGTCCAGACTTGGTCCAAACAGACCGGAGAATGCTCGCAACCTCCTTTCTTTACTGGGTTTAATGGGTATCGGGCACGAGGGTTCGAATCCCTCCGTCTGCGCTAAGGGAAAAATGCGGGAAACGTTGATTTTACGGCGTTTCCCGTGTTTTTATTTGCTTCATAATTACCAAAAAAATTATGACATTTTATGACACTTTCTTATGAATGTTGATTTACAGATACATGGGAATGTTTGGTAAAGCGGATGAAACCAAGGTCTGTTTGCATATAATTATGTGACAAATTACACATAATATGTTATTGTAAATATGTCCTAATGTTTTAGTTTTTAAAGGAGGCAGATTATGCCCAATATTGTTCCGGTTTCTGATTTAAGGAATTATAAAAATGTTCTTGGTCAGGTAAAATATGGCTCACCGGTGTATCTGACAAAAAACGGGCGTGGTGATTATGCCATTGTAGATATCCGTGAATTAGATGAACTCAAGGCTATGAAAGGTCTTTTTTCAGAATTGGAGAAAGGTGAAAGGTCGGCACGTGAAAAAGGCTGGATTTCCATTGATGATGCTATGTCAAGGCTGGATTTATGATGAATGTCGAACTGTCCCCTGAAGCTTTAAATGACCTTGAGATTCTGAAAGAATATCTTGTAAAAAAATCTGACCTTAAGCATGCGCGCGAAATATTAAAAGCTATTATGGCAGATCTGAAAATGTTGGGAGAATACCCTGACTCGGGAAGCAGAGATCTTTTTAAGCGCTTCGACATAGAAACGGAATATGCTTATCTTGTAACACATAAAAACTATGCCTTTTATCGTTTAGAGGGAAACTTTGTAAAAATCATTCGGATACTTGATACCAGGCGGGATGTGATCTATACATTGTTTGGAATTAAGGTGGTAGATGATTATAACGAGTATTGGGATGAAGAATGATACTGTAAGGTTTTCCGCTTTGCTTTGCGTACTCCATGGATTCCTTATAGACGAAAGGTCTTACTCTAAAAGAGATAAAGCGCCCGGATAATTCTTTTGTAAATTCCTTGGAAAGAAGCTTTGAATTACTTACTGATATGAACACGGAGCAGTTATACAGTCTCAATGTGCGGCATGCTTCGTTCCAGTCCTTAACATTCTGGATCTCATCAAGGAACAGATATAACTTTTCTTTAGGATATATTTTTTTTATTCTGTTGATGTAAAATTTTAAAAAGCGTTTTTTTGATTTATGGGAGGAAATAGAGATGAAAAGAAACATCAAAACAACTGCAGTCATTTTTTGCTGTGCGCTTGCTTTTTCCACTCTTTGCGGATGCGGAAAGGTACCGGAACCTGTAAGCAGTGAGCCGACAGCGGAAGAGACGGATGAAGGAAAAGGTGATCTTATTGAGGATGATGGAGTCGATGAAACGGATGAAGAATCTGTGATCAACTATCTTGCGATAAAGGGACCTTCGTATACGGGACTGACCAATCTTACCAAAGAAAACAATGAGGATGGTTCGTATTATTATCAGGATATGACTGAAGATGCTCTTACGGTCATCACAAATATGAGTTATCGTAATTCCCAGCGTGACGGACAGGATCCGGATGCTTATGCGGAGAATTTCGTATGTGCGGTTGTTGATGATACTGACAGTGCCAAGATCATAAGCTCCAGGAATGATGAGACGGTTTCCGAGTCAACGACCTATCCTTCATACAGAGTATACTGGGAGAGCGGATCAAATGAGGATACCAGACAGAATGCGGGTGTGGTAGTGCTTACCGATAATTTCACATATTACTACGGCTACGGATGTCCTATAGACTTCTATGAGGATAATGTCGATTTCTATGAGAGTGAACTTGACAGTGTTGAGTTGATAGATCTGGCAGATCTTGATGCGACATCGGAATCTGCAGGTGATGCTTCGGGGGAATCAACCGGGGCTTATGAAGTTTACCTTGATAAGATAGATGAGCTTAAATCAGAAGGACTGGCTGATCAGTTTACACTTGCATTCATCAATGATGACGGCAGAGATACTCCTGAGCTCATCGCAAGTGATTCCACAGGATCTTTTGATCATGAAAATGCATTCATTTTCACGTTCGAAGACGGTAAAGTTGTTGAGGTTGCAGGCGTGATATCAGGTGTTGACGGGGCCAATCTTGACTATGCGATAGGGGCAAACCTCATCCACATAAGCGGGGCGGTAGCCGGGATGAAAGATGCATTCTACAGAATAGAGAATGGCAAGCTTGAGGAGGTATTTGTTGCCGAGGCATCAAGCATGGACGAGGACGCTGAATACTCTATAAACGGAGAAAGCGTTAAGAAAGATGATTACTATAAACAGATAAATTCGTTTATGGAGCCGTACAATCCGCTGGTCCGTATAGCTTATGACGGATTATATGATGTTACTTACACATACAGTGACAGTTACGGCGGTTTCGAGCAGGGCTCTTCCGAAAGCTATACTCCGGCTTCCGAGATAACAGGTAAATAGAAGTAAAAATTGTAATGAAATCGAATCCCTCCGTCTGCGACGGCGAAGCCGATAGGAGAAGATACATTGAGTTTATATTTGGTATCGTTAGATCTTGTTTCGAGGCCCTTCAGATTCTGTTTGTGGCAAAGACCGTAGAAGGTGATATGTTATACTTGCACCGCGTATGGGAAGAACAAAGTACTGACATTTTCACAACCGGATTGAATACATGGATATCCTCTGTTATAATATGAACCGTGATATTCAAAGGCAGATATCAACATCATTTATGACAGGGAGGGGAGAAAATGTCAGAAAGAGATGTAAGAGCCGTTGAGAGTATGACCCGTACGGGAATATGTTTTGATGATCTGTGTGATGCGTTCAAACAGTTCTCGTATGAGGATATAGAGGTAATATATCAGCGGATCAGACGTGAGATTACCGGCTGGACCCGCAAGGATAAGGAAATAACTTTATAAATTAAAGACCCTGATCAATGTGATCAGGGTCTTATTAATCCGTTATATGTTATTCTGCCATCGACAGGTATTTATCCATTAATTCTATGTATTTATCAGGATGAGCCCCCAGAATAGGGTCACCGATAAGCTTTCCCTGACTGTCCACGAAATAAGTGGTTGGGGTTCCTACTGCCTCAAGCATATCGTCATATCCTTCCCATGCACAAAGGTTGGTGTAGGTTACACCGGTATCCTTAACGATAGACTTTGCTTCATCCAGATATTTTGTGTTGCTGACCCACACATCATCAACGAGCCCGACTATTGCACCGCCTTTGGCCTGAAATTCCTTATTGAGTTTTTCCAGTTCGGGCATCTCTTCAATACAGGGACCGCAGGTTGTTGACCAGATGTTGATCATGGTCACCTTATTCTGCGAGAAAAGTGATTCGGATTTTACCGGATTTTGGTCAAGATCGATAGTCTCAAAAGAAAGGGCTGTTCCTTCTTCCGTGCCGGTCCAGACCTCGGGGGTATAAAACTTGAGGTTGCTTATGATTTCGTCGGAGGCATCGTAGAAAGTATTGTATTCCTCTGTGCTCTCTTCCCTGATATCGTCTGCTCTTGGATCTGCTTTTTCCAACCAGACATAGCCGTTTTCCTGATGGATCATCTTGTATGTATGGATGTCCTGCTCGTCTTCTTCGGAGATTCCGCCCATCATCTGATCTATTGCGGCGATCATTTTTTCTTTTGCTTCCTCTTCCGAATTGACATCCTTCACACAGGCGATCGTGAAGATGTGTCCGGCATGAAGCTGACCGGTTCCCTGCTCTATGGATGCTCTTTCCTCGTCTTCGGTCATATCGTAATACACAGGCCAACCTACCATAACGCCGCTGTCATAATCCACATCACCAAGATCAGTCATTTCGACACGGCCTTTGGAAAACTTAATGCCATCCGGCAGATCGAAACCGAATCCCGCGCCCTGGCAGTAATAAGCACAGTCACTGCCGGCGCTGCCGCTGTCTTTTTTGCCGCAGCCTGTAAAAACAAAACTCATGCACAGCACCAGAAGTACTGCAGTAATTTTTTTTGATCTTCTCAAATTTTCTCCTCCTGAATACTCGATGATCCTATATTACCTGAAACGCTTTTATCGCGGATTCCCATGGAAAGCGCATTTTTCGGACAGACATTTATACAGTCTCTGCAGCGGATGCACTCTGCACTGTTGGGAGTCTTGCAGGGATTTACATTCATCTTACATGCTTTGGCACACAGGCCGCAGTTTACGCATGCATGTTCATCCAGATGCATTCTCACCAGACTGACTTTCTGGAACAGCCCGTAAAACGCACCCAGTGGGCAGATATATTTACAGAAAGGTCGGTATATGAATACCGAAGACAGGATGCAAATGATCAGTAACAGAAACTTCCATCGAAACAGCCATCCTAAAGTATCGCGCATTGCATCATTAAGCAATACCAGCGGAATGCCGCCTTCCAACGTGCCGACGGGACAGATATACTTACAGAAAAACGGCTCGCCGACGCCGAACTCGGACCTGACAAAAAACGGAAGTGCGAACACCATAACGAACAGTATTACATATTTCAGATAACGCAGGGGCTGATCGATCTTTTGAGGGATCTTGAGCTTTGGTGTCGGGATTTTATAAAGCAGCTCCTGAATAAGGCCGAACAGGCACAACCAGCCGCAGACAATTCTTCCGACAAGCAATCCGATAAGAGCCAGATATCCCACAACATAAAAAGCAAATTTTCTCTGACGCCCGTCAAAAACTGCCTGCATGGAGCCGATGGGACAGGAGCCCAGAGCTCCGGGACATGAATAACAGTTCATGCCGGGAACACATATCTTTTTGAGATTCCCTTTGTAAATGGGAGGACCGCCGGGAAGAAATCCTTTTACATAGGCGTTCGTAAGGATTCCCCATCCGGCCTGGATGAGTTTTCTGAGTGAACCCGGGTTCTTAGCCAAGACCGATACACTCCATACAGATGTTGATGGCCTTCGTCAGGACCGTATCAACCTCTCCGCGATAGATGCCGAACGCAGTACATGCTATCGATGCGAGGATCAGAACATATGTTACCCAAATTGGAATCTTACGTTTCACGTTTACCATCCTTTCCTGTCGCTACTGGCCGTATTATATTTGAAAAATAGTATAGGCAATTTTATCATACATTATATGCTAAGTCATTATTTCTTTTATAAACCATACTAAAGAAGTTTAATCTCTTTTTAATAATATATTAAAGATATCGGCTGTAAATCGTGATATAAGTATTGGTAGAAGACATAACGCAAGGAGAACACAGAGAATTATGAATCTGCTGATACATGATCTGAATGATGAAGAATGGGGCAAAATCTCCGAAGACTATAAAGGATGGGAGGTCATTTCCGATAATAATACAATAAAACCGTGTGTCGGCTGTTTCGGATGCTGGTTAAAAGAGCCCGGAGAATGTGTCATAAAAGACGGATATGAGAAAATGGGAGCTCTGATACACAAGGCAGATGAGGTAACCGTAATAAGCACCTACACATATGGGGGTTTTGGCAGTTTTGTGAAAAATGTTTTTGACAGGAGTATCGGATGGGTGCTTCCGTTTTTTGAGATAGATCATGGGGAGATGCACCATAAAAGGAGGTATCCCGAAGATAAACAGATCACATTTATTTTCCGGGGACAGTTCAATGAATCCGATAAAACAAAAGCAAAGAATTATGTAGAAGCCGTATGCAGGAATTTTCACGGTGTAATAAAGGAGATCCGTTTTGAAGAATGCAGGGAAGTCAGTATACAGAAGGATATAAATACAGACCCTGTCACTGCCGATACTGATAAGGTCATATTCCTTAATTGCAGTTTAAGGGGCAACAACTCCAATTCGAAGAAATTTCTCGACCGGTTGTCCCGTGATGTCAGAGGAAACTTCGAGAATATCAATCTTTCAACTTATATTAACCGGTATGACGAACTGGTTAAAATTCTTGCCTGCGCGGGGAAGATAGTCCTGGGAATGCCGCTTTATGTCGATGGGATACCGTCGGCCTGTCTGCGTATAATGGAAAGACTGGAGCATTATCCGACAACAGGAACAAAGTACATATATGTTATTTCAAATATGGGTTTTTACGAAAGCGTCCAGCTTAAAAATCTTATGAGTATGGTTAAAAGCTGGTGTGAAAAATGCGGTTATACATATGGAGGCGGTGTAGCTATAGGTGGTGGTGAGATGACAGGTTCCGTTATCACCTCAACAGATAAAGGTCCCGCAAAGAATGTGGCAGAAGGACTTGATAAGCTTTCGATGGCGATAAACGATT
This sequence comes from Lachnospiraceae bacterium, assembly GCA_045117595.1. Classification (GTDB taxonomy): domain Bacteria; phylum Bacillota; class Clostridia; order Lachnospirales; family Lachnospiraceae; genus UBA2868. The sequence continues at coordinate 16,883 of JBGUNV010000064.1, read as the reverse complement.
CAAAAGAGATCGAGGACATTTATGCAGATCCATACAGATTCCCGAGAGCCCTGTATATGTTTGCAGCAAGTTCAGGTTGGCCTATAGCAGCCAGAAAGAACGGGCTGAAAAGAAAAGACCTTAACCGCCGGAGATCCTTTGTTTAAACCACAGACCCGTTTCCGAGTATTCCTCTTCCTTCCAGTGTGAAAGTGATGTTGAATCACTTCTTAGTATTGAGGAACTCTCATCTTTATTGCTCAGATTCCATACGATATATGACAGATCATTCTCATCGGCAAAGTCGATCCATTTTTTGCCCCATTCTCTGTCGATCCTTCCGTCTCCGGATGCGTCACAGATACTGCATTCGCTGATAAAAACAGGGACTTTGCCTTCAAGGGCAGTTTGGGCTTTATGTAAAAGCTTGTCCTGATGGGTTGCTGCGTAAAAATGCAGAGCATACATAACATTGGGGTCATCTATCTGCTGTCCTATAACATCATCGACATCCTGCGACCAGTTGTTTGTTCCTACAATTATGACAGCATCCTTATCATGCTTTCTGATCACCGGAATTACATCAAGAGAATACGGGCGTATGACCGAACCGAACGGAGAATCCTGCGGTTCGTTACATATCTCATATATAACATTAGTATGGTCTGCAAACAGTGCTGAGATTTCATCGAAGAAACGTATCGCTTCATCTTTGTACACCATAGGTGACTTATCATAAAGGATATGCCAGTCTACTATCACATACATTGACAGCTCGGTCGCAATATCGACTCCCTTTATCATGATTTGCTTTAATTCGTCCTTATCACCGTCCGTGCAGTATCCACCGGGCTCATCCGTATACATGGCGAGCCTTATTACATTGATACCCCATTCATCACGAAAAGTCTCAAAAGATTCTCTGGTGATATATTCAGGGTATCTGAAGCCAAGCGTACTTATACCGCGAAGCTGTACAGCACGTCCGGATGAATCACAAAGCTTTGTTCCAACTACCTCTAATCTGGGTAAACTCATATCTGACCTTCCTAATAATTGATGTGTTCTACAATAATAACACAAATACGGGATGACTTTTCTATTATAATAACATATAATTTTTCTATGTTACTCGAATTCCTTAAAAATCATCAGTTAAGCATAATGCTCATTCTAATCGGTATAGTAGCTATGCTGATATTTTTCACGCTTATTTCAAAGGCTTTGACCGGGAAGCGCAGAATGAGCATGATAGGACTTGAGCTTAGTGTGATGCTGCTTCTTATAAGCGACAGGTATGCCTATATATTCAGAGGGGATACAAGTACCCTTGGATATTGGATGGTAAGGATATCCAACTTCCTGGTTTTTTCACTTTCGCTTGTCACATTATGGACGTTTACCGTTTACCTGACAGATCTGTATCTGAACGAAGGAGGGATGAAAAAAGCCCCAAAACTGCTGATGGCAGTTCATTATCTGGCAGCAGGAGGTGAATTGCTTGTCATAATTTCACAGTTTACGGGACTGTATTATACATTTGATGATCAGAACAGATACCAGCGTTCTCCCGGTATGGTCCTGTGTTATTCCCTGCCGCTTATCATACTGATAATCCTTATGATCACGATAATACGGGAAAGACACTGCCTGAAAAGGCGTATGATGATGCCGCTGCTTATGTTTGCTTTCGTACCTTTCCTGGCATCTGTGATACAGATTTTCTGTTACGGGATATCGCTCACCAATATCTCCATGGTCGGTATGGTCATTGTTCTGTATGTATTTTCACTTCTGGATATGAACGAGACCGTAAGCTATGCCAATGAGCTTGAGATCGAACTTCTCAAAAAAGAGCGTAAAAACATGCGGCTGTTATTTGAACAGACAGCAGAGGCACTGGCTAATGCGATAGATGCCAAGGATACATACACCCATGGTCATTCAACACGTGTTGCTGAATACTCCCGTGAGATCGCAAAAAGGGCAGGTTTTTGTGAGGAAGATGTAGATAAGGTATATTTTGCGGCTATGTTGCATGATGTCGGAAAGATCGGCGTACCGGATGCGATCATTACCAAGGAAGGAAGACTGACTGACGAAGAGTATGAAGCCATCAAGGCTCATCCAGTTATCGGTAAGCAGATACTGTCAAGTATCAGCAGGTCTCCTTATTTGAGTATAGGTGCACATTTTCATCATGAACGATATGACGGCAAGGGTTATCCCGACAAACTGCTGGGTGAAGATATACCGTGGATCGCAAGAATAATAGCAGTGGCAGATGCATATGATGCCATGACTTCGAAAAGAAGCTACAGGGATACGGTCCCGCAGCATAAGGTCAGGGAGGAACTCGTCAAGGGATCCGGAACCCAGTTCGATCCCGTATATGCTCACATTATGCTGAGCATGCTTGACAGCGATCCCGATTACCATATGAAGGAAAAGGAGAAGAATCCGGTCATGGCCGGACGTTCTGTCATAAACTGCGGAAAATACAGAGAGTGGGTATCAGAAGGGATCAGGTTGACGCAAAATCCGGTGCATATACAGTTTGAAAGCCGCGGTATAAATGATGTCCCGTATATACACAGTATACCGACACTGATCATATTTGATTCACTGGATGCGCGCGTCCACGAGGAAGAAAATGTCAAACAGGATCTCATATTCACGGAATACGCAACCTTACGCGTTGACGGAATGACTGAGGATAAAAACGTTCGTAAGATAAAGACGGACTCAACTGATAACGGGTCAGTCAATCTGTATGATCAGGAGATACAGAACCGGGAGGGGATCTCCTATGATATCTATGGTGTAAAGATCAATGATCATCTGCTGATCAGGATCACAACAAATTTCAGGACCATAGAGACGACTATTGCTCTTGAAGACAGCGTAAGGTATGCATATATCGCCATCACAGGAGAAAACTGTCTGATAAGTAACATGAATATCAGTACCTCAGAAGAACCGGCTGCCGAAGACAGTATCACAAGGATCGCGGATGAGATAAGCTTCATCGATGTACCTGCCGGAGATATACCGAATGTGCAGATAAACGGCTGGCGTGAACAGTCATCCGAGTCGATTCCCGTTAATGACGATATACGCTTAACATTCCATTCAGTCAGCCTGCCCACGGCAAGACTCGTATGGCATTGTCCGTATGTAAATCTGTTCTTCTCCGAGAACGGACAGCCGGACGGGGAAGGATTCGCCGATTATGCCGTTGTCAGGCTGGATGGTGAAGACTGGGATTCCAACGATTATGCAGACAATGAAAATTCCACGACCAGGAATGAGGAATTTGAAAACTGGGATAAGTGGAAGGCTCTTAACCGTGCCGGACTTGACTGGGATGTAACAGTAAGACGTGATGGTAACAAGGTTACGGTAAGTTCGGACAATGCCGGTATAAATGTCAGATTCACTTCTGTGATCAAGTCTGATCCACCCAAGGTTTACCTTGCACTTACAGGTGACCAGGTGGCGATCACAAATATTAGGATTCAAAAAATCCCGTCTTAAATTACCGATCAGACACGAAGATCTACCGAATAAACACGGATTCGGTCCGGTTCGTACGGATATCCTATAATGATGGATATGGAAGATCGGATTACGAAACCGGAAAAAACCATAAAGCTGAGCATAATCGTTCCCTGCTATAATGTCGCGAAATATCTTCCAAGATGCCTTGAATCTCTTCTGGCGCAGACGATGGACAGTATAGAGGTTATATGCATCAATGACGGCTCTGCCGACAACAGTCTTCATATTCTGAGAAACTATGAAAACAGGTTTTCGGGGAGAATGCTGATCATAGACAGACCAAACGGCGGGGTATGGAGTGCCAGAAAAGAAGGGATTGAGGCGGCATCCGGTGAATATATAGGTTTCCTGGATCCGGATGATCATGTACACCCTGATTTTGCGATAAAGCTCTATGATGCCGCAAAGGCAGATGATGCGGATATAGCATGCTGCGGCTTTGACAGGATTGATGAAAAGACTGGTAAAATCTTTTCCCGGGAGATGACAGGGAAGGGTCATGTGACCTTTGATATACATACTGATCCCGGACGCCTTTTGGAGGTAAATCCTGCTCTCTGGAACAAGATATTTCGTGCAGATCTGATAAAATCCATGAAGGACATATCCACAGTTCCCGCATGTCTTGATGATATGATATTTATCAATCTCATATACATTAACGCATCGGTCATGACTTTTGTTGATGCCTCCCTTGTCTGTTACACAGTCAGAAGTGATTCGATAATAAGCGGTCTTAATAGGGAACATATTCCCGGGATATACCGCTCGATGTGCGAACTTCGGAGGATATATTCCCGTTATGCCCCGGCCATGCTGGTCTATCTTGACGCTGAAGCATTTCTGCATCTGGGTATATCCATGTTGCACAGACTGTCGTTTACCAAAAGAGGCTGTAAAGCTGGGGATATTGCAGATAATAGGACATTTCTTGATCGAAGGTTTCCGTTATGGAGACGTAATCCCTATATCAGACTTAAATATGTGATAGTGCATAAGGGAGCCAATATGAAACTGTATATGGCTCACAGGCTTTACTGTCTTCATTTATTCGGACCGTTTCTGTTCTTTTACAGGATGATGATCATAAGATTTGGAACGGATATAAAATGGTAGAACACAGAAAACTTGTTATAATTCCCGCATATAATGAGGAAAACAGTATTGTCGGACAGTGGAATGAAGTAAGAAAAAAAGCCCGGGATTATGATGTTATTGTGGTAAATGACTGTTCACAGGACAAAACGCTTGATATTTGTACTAAAAGCGGCATAAAGGTCATCGATCATGCGGTAAATCTGGGTATCGGCGGAGCCGTACAGACAGGATACAGATATGCATATCAAAACGGATATGATATAGCGGTTCAGATAGACGGAGACGGACAGCATGATGCCGGATATCTTGTAGATATGTATGAGATTCTTGTCCGGGAGGGTGCTGATATGGTCATAGGGTCCCGGTTTCTCGGAAGCGGGGGATACAGATCCACGTTTTTTCGAAGGATCGGGATATGTTATTTTTCGGTGCTGATCAAATTGCTTACGGGACACACCGTGACGGATCCGACTTCGGGTTTTCGTATGGTGGGACCTAAACTGATAAGCCAGTTTGCCGGCGATTATCCTCAGGATTATCCGGAGCCTGAGAGCATAGTCAGGATACTGATGCAGGGCTGCAAGGTCGCGGAAGCCGGTGTGATCATGAGAGAGAGGCAAAACGGAAGATCATCGATAAGTCCGGCCGCATCCGTGTACTATATGATAAAGGTGACCATAGCAATGATACTTGAGAGGATGAGGAAAAAGTGAGTATTCGACTGAAGATTTTTCTGTTCATTGTATGGATATTGTTGTTTATCTTTTTGTTCTCGAAGCTTCGTTCCAAGAGAGCAGACATCAGATATGTCATTCCCTGGCTGGTGCTTGATCTGGGGATGATGGTCATAACTGCATTCCCTGGGATACTGGTATTTTTTTGCGAACTTTTTGGAATTGAAACACCCAGCAATATGCTTTTCTTCTTCGGTCTGGTTTTTCTGGCAATGATCGTCTTTTCAATGACTCTTGTCATATCCGAACAGAACAAAGATATTAGGGATCTGACGCAGAGACTTAGTCTTTATGAGGCGGAAGCGGACAAAAGATCAAAACAGGAGCAAACGGGAAATTAAATGAACAGGGTTTTTTTTATCACCTCCAGACCATACGGCGGGATGGCGGGAGGTGCAGCAGGTGTGAACTATAAGCTTTATATAGCTGATAAAAAATATAAGACTATAGACAGGGCTGTATTTGTCTTTCGTGATTATGTATTCGACTCTTCTGTTGAAACAGATACGATCAAACCGACAGTTACCGCAAAGGCGCAGAAACTGCGGCAAAAGCGGAATTCTTTCTCTGACAGGTTTGAAGTGGTGATATCTCCTTTCAGGATAATCCTGTATCATTTAAGGCTTCTTATTGAAATAAAAAGACTCAGGGAGATTAACCGGAAATACCGTTTTGACGGGAATGACTGTTATATATTTCAGGATATAGAAAGTGCATGGGCTTTTATCAGATCATTTAAATACAGAAATATCGGGATAGTTTACCATCAGCAGGGCAGTATATACAGTGAATATAACGCCATCAAACAGATAAACTCTTCTATGTACAGAAAATATCTTGATTCAGTGACAACGACGGTTTTTGACCATGTCAGTCATATTGCTTTTCCGTCCATGGGAGCAAAAGAAGCACTGTTAAATAGCCAGCCAAAGCTAAGGGAAACAATAAAAAACAAATATGTTCAGACCCTATATAACGGTGTTGATGAAACGGGTTTATTATCATATAACAACAGGTCGAACATAAGAGAATTCATTATTGATCATGAATGCGTAAATTTCATAACCGTTGCCACACTCAATTATGCGAAGGGTGTGGAAAAAATACCGCAATTCCTGGACTTTCTTAAAAAAAGGGGAATCAGGATCAGATGGTATCTGGTCGGAAACGGGATCATGGGCGATAAAGTTGAAGAAGAGACCCGTAAATACGGTCTCAAAGATGATCTTATCTGGTTAAGAGAATATGTTGATCATGAGTCGCTGATGAATCTGCTTAAAGATATGGATTTTTATGTTTGCTTTCACAGGTGGTCGGTTTTTGATTTTGCGATAATTGAATCGATGGCTCTTGGCGTTGTACCGGTATTATCTGAGGTGGGCGGTAATATTGAAATGATCGATGATGATACCGGTTTTCTGGTAAATGATGATAATATGCCGGTCATCATAGATAAAATTACAGATGCGGTTATGAATAATAAACTTGATATGATCAGATGCAATTGCCAAAAGAGGCAGAAAAGTCTGTTTAGTGATAAATCATTTATAGAAGGCTACGGTTTATATGTGAGAGCCGTCAGCAGTAATACGAAAACTCTTATGGAATGATGTCAGAAGAAAAGTCTATTGCCAAAAACTCCGTATATAGTGTTCTATATCGTCTTTTAAATATAGTATTTCCCTTTATCATATCCATATATGTCGCAAGGGTGCTCAAAGCCGAGAGTATTGGTCTGGTCGCCGCGGCACAGAACAATGCCAGATATTTTACCATGATAGCAGCTCTGGGAATACCAACCTATGGTGTCAAACTGATCGCACAGTATAGGGTGAAGAGTCATGAATCATCCAAGGCTTTTTCTGAGCTGTTTATTATTAACGGAATACTAAGCATAGTAAGTACCATGGTATTTGTTGCGGTGGTTATGACTGTTCCGTATTTCAGAAGCCAGAGGATGCTGTATTTCATAGCAGGTCTTGTGATCCTGTTCAACATTTTCAATATCGACTGGTTCTATCAGGGTATCCGGGAATACGGATATATAACGCTTAAAAGTTTCATCATCAGGATACTGTCACTTGCCGGGATCGTACTTTTCGTTCACAGTGAAAAAGATTTCTATGCTTACGCTGTTCTAAGTACACTGGCGATCGTCGGAAACTACATATTTGATATCATAAGGCTCAGAAGATATGTAGTACCGCATGTTGGGGGGTTGGAGTTTAAGGAGCATCTTAGCCATATTCTTGTCCTGTTTGCTTCAAGTGTTGCAGTGGAGATATATGTTCTTGCAGATACCACGATGCTTGATCTTATGTGCAATCCGACGGTTGTCGGCTATTATACGATGTCCATGCAGATCATCAGCGTGATCAGGTCGATGGCTATAGCAATATCAGCTGTATTCCTTCCGCATATGAGTTATCTGTATTACTCGGGGAAGAAGGATGAGTTTCTGGAAATTGTCAATCGCGGAATACATATTCTCGGTGTCATATCCGTTCCGGCAGCGGCAGGGTTTTTCCTGATAGCGGATGATGCAATTCTCCTTGTCTTTGGAAACGGGTTTGAAGGATCGATCCTGACTGCTAGGATATTGTGTCTTTCTATAATTACCGTGGCATTTAGTAATTTCATCGGATTACAGATCCTGGTCACTCTAGGTAAGGAGCGGATAACTACTATATCAACAGTCTGCGGTGCAATAACGAACGTAGTGATGAATTACATTCTGATCCGAATCTTACAGCATAACGGAGCAGCGATCGCATCGGTAACAACGGAGTGTGTAGTTACCATTGTCCAGATCGTACTTGTTGCAAGATATATCAGAATATCCTACAAACTGAAACCTGTGATACTGTCAACTGCGGTAATGGCAATGGGAGTCGTGGTGTCAAGACTGATAATACACGGTCAGGTAATGAGACTTGTCGTATCGGCATTATCCGGTGGGTTGTTATATGGCTTGAGTCTTTGTTTATTTAGGGATCCGTTTGTGTTGTCGGTAACAGACAGGATCAGGAAGAAAATCCATATAACAGATAAGTAAAAATCAGATTTCCAGTACATCCGGTTTCATCCCGAAAGTAAGCGTCATCATCTTAAGTCCTTTTTCGAAGATGTCTTCATACTGCCGGTTGTTCCTTCCTCCGGAAGTAAGGTCCTGTATTTTATAGACAGTCATAGGGTTACCATGAGCTGCCGCCTCCAGAAGAGCCGTAGACATGTTAAAGGAAACAACGGGTACTTTTGGGAAATGCTGTATCAGGAGCTCTCCGGGAATATAGCTGTCTACCTCCGTAACATTAAGTCCGGGAAACTCATATTTCTTAAATCCGTCCCTCGGATGTCTTTTGAGCAATGCTTTTCTTCCGGGAAATAGTTGTGTTATATGAGAGGATATCCTTTGGATGATCGCTTCCTGATCGAGAGCAAAATCATCGAAGGGGGCCGTAAGAATTATGAGTCCCGTATCTTCCGGCAGGTTTTCAAGCAGGAAGCATTTCTGAAGAAGGCCGAAATACAGGTCTTTTTCCTCACCTTCCGGAACGGGAAGCTGCCGTATCTCCTTATAATTTCTGTATTTCATAAGGTCCGGAAAGGAAACGTATTTAATACACCACCTGTCACCTTCGGTCCCCATCCTGTAGGTCAGGTCGGCAAATCCGGCTCTTGCCAGGAAGAAATAATAGAAAAGTAAAGGACTCCTTAAGTAGTTAATGTTAAACGAAGGATCCTTATCCGCGTATTCCGTAAGCCCGTCTTCTAATTGCACACACTCTTTTGTCCTGGATAAGGATACCATAAGTCCCGGGATCAATCCGTAATTACAGGGGCAGATAAACCTGTCCCCACATGGAATGTGGAAAATTCCCGAAAGGAACTTCTTAGCCAGATACACCTTAGTACATGAAATACAGGAAAACAGCAGGGACAGGTTAAGAGACAGGAGCCTGAAAAAAGGCATTTTAAAGAGGCTTGGAAAGAAATACACCTTTTTAAATACTCCGGATCTGATGCAGGCAGTTACCAGAGGGTCATTTACGGAGGAGCCGGCCGAGACACAGTAATACCTGTATCCTTTCGGTTCCCTCGCATAAAACTTAAGGAAATCCATAAGGTGCTTTGGGGTCCCTATATACACCATAGTCCGTTTATCCTGTCTGCTGTCTTTACTCATAAAATGATTATAAACCCCGGATAAAATACTGCTCTAACAGAATAAACAGTAAAAAGGACGGAATGGGCATATCGGGTTGTTATCGGATTTACCCGGTGCTATGCTTTTTTACCGTAATACTGTACTTATATGTACTTTATAGAAACAGTTAGGAGGCAATGATATGAAGTTGCGTAAGATATTGTCAATAGTTCTTATCTCTGCTATGTGTGTTACTCTTATGCCGGTAGGTGTATTTGGAGCGAATAATGGTAATAATACGGCAGAAGGTGGAGATCTTGATGGCGGGGAGGAGATAACCGAACCTGAAGAAGAAAAGGTAACCGAACCCGAAGAAAAGAAAACCGAACCGGAAGAAAAGAAGACTTCGGAGGGAAACAGCACTTCCAGTGAAAAACCTGATGATCCTCCGAAAAGCAGTGAGGTTAACTCAACACAGCCCAAACTTGAACAGGCTGATATCAAGAATGAACCCAGTTCGGATGAGGGCGATGAGGATTCCTGGGTAACGATAGTTGCCAAGGTGATCTCCCATACCTTCAAAGATATGGCATGGGATATACAATCAACTGAGAATAAAAATATGAAATATCATTTTGTACCGCACCAAAATGACGGAGCTGTTGAGATTACTGAGAAATGGAGTGGAAGCAATAATGAAACAGGTGAACTGAAAGCTACATTTTATAACAGTATTCCGGCAGGTACAGATCTTGAGTTCTGGCTGACAGCTATGTCAACGAAGGACGGACAAACACTTTCGGAAGGTGTTGCGTCAAATTCACTTGAATTCACATTGCCTGAAGTAGGAGGCAGTACATCCGTACCCGGTGGATCTTCCGGAAACAACACAGATCCGGTAAAACCGGAACCTACTCCTGAAAAGAAGGATTCAAAATCCAACAGCGGATCGGATGATGACAGCAATTCAGGCAGCGGATCATCAGATAACAGCCAGAATGTGGTAGTTGTTTCATCGGTGCCAGTAGGAAATATAATCAAAGGCAAGGTATATAATGCCTATGTATCAGAATTTCGTCCGTTTAACGTTAATGCTACAACTACAGGATTTAATGCCGGTAACGGAGTGACGGCCGGTGTTTCGGTAGACCAGGGCGGTAACGGATTTGGAGCATACAACTTCGTGTTATCGGGAGGCATAACAGGATCCGGAACAGGAATAAGTTTAAATGAGACATATAATAACGCCGGGGCCAAATTCTCACACGCAGGTAATGGCCTGTATTATCCGGAAGGATATGTAACAGCGCAGTTTATGGTTGATAATACCGGTGTTGCGGTAATGGTCGGATCAAAGGGATGGCTTCCGGGACTATATACTCTCAATTATCTTGATGAGAGCGGCAACAGGGCATATATAAGTGTTATTGTAGGACCTGCCGGCTCCTCAGGAGCAAAGAGAAATAAGGCTCCGAATGTAAATGGAACGATGCCGATCCTTGGCGGAAAGCTCAAGAAGGGAGTCAATTACAACTGTGTCATTCTTGAAAGCGGAGAAAATGCGATATTTGCCGTAGGATCAGATGGCAGTAAGCATTTTACCGACAGGAATCGAGAGGAAGGTTTATATACGATCTTCTATCTGGACGGAAATGGAAGAATTGCATATGATGTGATAGCTGTACGGGCTAAGGGTAGCGGTCAGTCGGACGGACCATCTGACCGGAATACAAATTCAACAGCTCTCGTATCTGCTGATATAACAACCAATGCTCAGGAGATTGAGTGCTCTATCATTGAGTATTACAGTAACGGTGATGAAAATTCTACCGGAACTTCGATGGGTGGAGAAGCCGCAAAGTTTGTAGTAGCAGCTGACGGCAGCAAGCATTTTTCAGACGGTGTCTACAGGCCCGATGGCGTATACAGGATCGTATACAATGACAAAGCAGGAAATATGACATACGACAGTATCACGGTAGGCAGCGGTAAGCGTAATCAGACAGCCGCACCTTCTGATGAAAACGCAACCACAATACCGGGTAATTGATAAAACAGCATGAGATTGGGATCAGTTAAGAAGATCGTTATCAATATCATATTTTCTCTGATCGTAATGGCGTCCGCATTATTTGTGCGGACGCCTTCTGCCTATCTGGTAAATCTTTCGGATGAAGAAAAGGATATATACACGGATGAGGCATCTCTTCCGTATTTTACCGATATGGATTCGTATTACCATGTCAGACTCGTTGATACGAAGCGCTCTACCGGAATGATAGGAGATATATATACACCGGAGGGAGAGCCCTGGGATATGCACAGCTATTATCCGGAAGGACGCAGCGCTGTATATCAGCCCGGGATCGTATATCTGACTGTAGCGGTATCAGATATACTGTCAATGTCGGAAGGGGATGATATTTTAAGAGTAGAGTTTGCGTTGTCTGCGTTTATGGCGGCTGTTACCGCATTATTTGCATATATAGCTGGATACCGTGCAGGGGGGAAGGTTTGCGGTTTTGTTGCGGGTATTCTCACGGGATGTGCTCCTGCATTCGTGTCGCGTACCGGATTCGGAAGGTTTGATACGGACATGTTCGTTGTTATGATGAATGTGCTGCTGATCCTGTTTATGGCGGAGATCCTTCGTAGTCAAAAGGCAAGGATACAATATATCTTTACTGCCGGTTTTGTATGTACCGCCATGATATATGCATTTTGCTGGGCTCCGCGATATTCCATGCTCTTTGCGGGACTTACGGTCATAGGAGGAATGGTATATACGGTTGTATGGACATTGTTCGCAGACGGGACCGGAAAATCGGGAGAGCGGATCAGGTCACTTATATGCAGCAGGCACTTCCTGCTCCCTGCAGGAGCCGGCATTGTCATTTTGCTGCTTATAGGGATAACACTGGGATTTTCGGTAGTAGCTGATATTTTCTCTTCTTTGTCGTTTAAAACGGCTACTGATGTGAAGGAAGGCTCACTACCAAATCTGTTTGTATCTATTGCCGAACTCAAAAGAGCGGCACTGTTTCCCGAAACATTTGCCGGGTGGTTCAAAGGATATATAAAAGAATCTGATCAGAGCGTTATAACTGGAACGGGAGGAATATTTGTTGCGGTTTTTGTCCTTGTGGGATTGCTTCTGTGTGCTCTGCGCTCATTTGACAGGATCCGGGTCGATAACGGAGAACTTCTTGATAAAAAAGTATGCCTGATATATCTGATAATACCCGGACTATGGCTGTTGGCAGGACTGATACTTACCCGTTCGGGAGTAAGGTTCATTGAGATGATCCCGCCTTCTGCGGGACTACTTGCCGGAATATCTTCCGGATGGCTGACACGCTATGCAAGATCGTTTTCCGGGAAAAAATGTATCGCATTTACTATTGCTTCGGTTATAGCTGTTCTGGCAATGCTGTATCCGGCTGTGACCGGATCTATACTTGTCTCAGCGGCCGCCACCCCCTCTGCTACGGATGCATCTGCAAAGGCCATGAACTGGATAAAGGAGAATGCGGAAGACCCGGAAGCCGTCATAGAGTCCTGGTGGGATATGGGTTATTTCTATGAGAGCGAATCAGGACATCCGTGTTTATGGGACGGAGGATCTCAAAGAGGCGTCAGGGCTATCCTTTTCTCCAGGGCCATGACCGACAGTAATATGGCAAGATCAAATGCGATACTTAAGATGCTGGCCGCTTCAGGTGATGCGGCAGTGAATCTGATGATGGAACATACCGATCCGAAGACGGCATTTGATACATTGTGGGATGTGATGCTGCTTGATACTACGGATGCCTGCCGGATCATTGCCGATAATTGCGGCATGACCGCTGATGATGCCAAAAAGGCGGAAGCGTTGATACATCCTGCAAAACAAAAGGAATCATATCTTGTTATCACATATACGATGACTAAGATGATAGGCTGGTTTGAGTATTATTCCGATTGGGATTTTACGGGAACACAGCCCCTTCCTGATGCGACATGGTTTTCCTATATGCCTGATGGTACTCCGCTCTTTATGACAGATGAAGGACAGCAGTATCTGGAGGAGACAAGATCAGGTGAAACCATGTGGAGACTGTTCTTTAATGCCGAAGAGAATCCCTTTTTTATTCCCGAATACGAATGGCATGACGGAGTGGAGCATGTACGCATATGGAAGGTTGTTACCGATTATCCGCAATAATCAACCAAATGGCGTAAATTGGCACATAGTCAGCAAAAGGTGTTTTATAATGTGCAAAAGGAGGGTTTTTCATGAAGAATGTGAAAACAGGAACTATCTGTGCGCTCATCAGCATGACCTCGGTTGTTATCATGTTTATATGGGGATTTCTGGCAAATGATTTCTCCCACAGCTGGCTGGCCGTGATGATAGGCGGAATTGTTTCATATGGATTCTATATGGTCCGAAGGGACATAGAGAAAAGCGAGAAGGAAAAGGAAAAGCTTTCGGATGAATGAAGGTGATCTGTGACAGGAGGGTTGAATATGGCCGATATGAACAGCAAAAAGATCGATGATATGGATCTTAAAGCCGTAACAGGCGGGCTTGGCGGAGAAAATGAAGCAACATGTCCCAAATGCGGGAAGCCCATGAACAAGATCAGTAATCCCTATGGTGCAGACAGTTGGAAATGTGATGGCTGCAATGTGACTCAGATGCTTTCGGATGCTGATTATATTTTGATGCTCAAGGCTGCGGAAGCGGCAGGACAGACCCAGGGACTGGTATATCCCATCTGGTGGGATAAGGTGAAATAATATAACGCGCAAATACTATGAGAGGGATAAGAAGTGTGGAGAGGAATACAATCGTATTCCTCTCCACTGTTAGTTTATGTCGGATTACCGAATAAACACGAAAATCAACCGAATATACAAGGGCAAAGCCCCGTCCGCCATGATATCATATAATATCTACTGTATTTCAAGTAAACGGACGGTGAACACATGAAAGAAATGGTCGAAATTGAAGTTATTCTTGACGAGCGGTATGTCGATCCATTTGTCACGATAAAGACAAAATCGAACACACAGCAGGTGGAGAATATCATATGCGCCATCGAGGATGCATCACACAGCGATTTTCCGCAGATAGCAGCAATAAAAGACGACGCTGTCATTTTTGTATCACAGAGGGATATCATAAGGGTTCATACCGAAGGCCGGAAGATAGTATTACAGACCGAGGACGAGGTATATACGGTGAAAAGGACTCTTGCCGGACTTGAGGATGTTCTTAATCCTGCGAGATTCCTGCGTATATCACAGTCAGAGATAATAAATATCTACAAGGTTAAATGTTTTGATCTTAATCTGGCGGGAACCATCGGGATAGAGTTTGACTGCGGTATCAAATCATGGGCATCCAGAAGCCGTGTCAAACAGATCAAGGCTCTGCTTAAACAGAACAGCATAGTGGAGGCTTAGCTTATGGAATTAAAGAACAGATTTATCATAAATTCACTTATAGGCATCGTTGCAGGGATGATAGTCGGAATCGGTACGTGGATGCTGACCCCGGGAAATCCTGAGGGAAGGAGTTTTATCCTTCATCTCGTAATGTCTGCAATTCATGGCTTGATCCCATGCGGTGCGATGACCGTATATGAGATTGAAAGCTGGGGTGTGACAAAGTCTACGGTAGTCCATGCGACGATAACTCTTGCAACAATACTTGCCATAGAACTTCCGATGAAGTGGTTTTCATTAAATGCGGAGTTTGCGATAGCCATGCTGATATATGTAGTAATATATACGTTCATCTGGCTGTGCAATTATCTGCACTGGAAGCATGAAGTCAGGGAAATGAACGATCAGCTCGAGATCATACATAAGAATCAGAAAGCGTAACTATAACAGGATCAGGCAGGAAATAATATGCAGTTAAAAGTACTGGTAACAGGAAAAAACAGAAAAGTCGCAAGTGACATATGTGAACATCTTGAGGCAGACAGAGGATATGTGACGATCAAATGTGATCCGAACAAAACGGCATTATTCGATATCATGATATCGGAACTGCCCAAGGTAGTTATCATCTGCCTCGGTGATGAGTCATCGGTCACGGTCCAGGCATATAACGTAATGAGATCGGCTCTGAGACAGGGAAACATCACCACTATTGTTGTTACCGACAATGAAGATGAGAAGATGTTCATAAAATACACCGAACTTGAAAGAGTATTCTTCCTGTCAAGGCCGGTTTCGCTGTTTGCTCTCTATGAGAAGCTCTCTGAAATAGAGAAAACAATTGAAAATACCAAGGACAATAATCTGGCGGCATTTCGGGAATATGTTAATGAAGATGCCGGAAAGCCAAGAAGAAAGCAGATCCTGGTCGTTGATGACGATTCGGAACAGCTGATGCATATCAAGGAACAGCTTGAAGAGTTTTATGACGTTACATGTGTCAAGTCCGGAGAGGCGGCATTCAGATATCTGGCAAAGAAGAGAACTGACCTGATACTTCTCGATTACCTGATGCCGATAATTGACGGTCCGGAGGTACTTCGAAGTATTCAGGACACATCGGGATGGGAGGATATCCCGGTCGTATTTCTGACCGGAATGACCGAAAAGAATAAGGTTTTAAAGACACTTGCCGAACTCAAACCACAGGGCTACATAGTAAAGCCCGCAAAGAAATCAGAGCTTGTGGCAAAAATCATAGATATTCTGGGGTGAAAACATGGGAACAGAACTTACCTGGCTTGGAGAGACCGGGCTGGATACCGAAACGGGAATGTCATATACGGGTGGAGAGGATAAGTATATATCTGCACTCCAGCGGTTTTATAAGAATTACGAGAAGAACAGGGCCAGGGTGTGCGAGTATCTTGAAGCCGGGGATTATGAGAATTATATGATCACGGTTCATGCACTGAAGAGTAATGCCAAGATGATAGGTGCAAGGGACCTTTCAACATTATTCGAAACACTTGAGTCGGCTGCGAGGAACAATGAAACAGGATTGATAGAAGCCCAGAATGCCGTTGCACTTAATGCATATGACGATCTTATACAAAAACTGGCTCCCGTAAGTAATATGGGAGATGTCCGGGCTGCAGACGAGATTTCTGGCGAAGAAGCAAGACAGACAGCGGATAAGCTGCTCGCGGCACTGGATGATTTTGATGATGAAGAAGCGAAGAGACTGGCAAAGATCCTGTCCGGTTATCCTTTCCGGATGACTCAGGCCGATAAACTTAAAGAAGCTGTCTCGTTCATAGAGGACTTTATGTATGATGAGGCTGCCGATATTATAAGACAGATTGTTCCGACGATAGAATAGGCTGCAAATATTGAAGAAGATACAAACGATTCTTGCGATCATCCTC
>JBGUNV010000063.1:0-3877 GCA_045117595.1 Lachnospiraceae bacterium | reverse complement strand
CGGAGGATGCAAAAAGTATCCTCAGACACGCCGTCTTACTTGTCATTGTTTCGATCCTGTATTTGTCCTCGACACCCCCAGTTCACCGGGAAACCATCAGGCAGGGATCAGCGGAATCCCTTCATAAGGCGTTACCCTTCCCCGCAGGTCTTACGGAGCCGCCCTCATTGCGTGATCCTGCATTTCTGCAGGGCTGTGACTGAGCGGAAGTATCATTGTACCCTGGGATTGTCATCGCACATTGAAGTTGCTATCTTCCTTTTGGACCCGTGATGTTTATCGCTCGCCTGATATGATCAGGGTCTTGGCGCATCGGTCCTGCATGCTCGAAGCTTGTGGCCTCATATTCCAGGGCTCGTACCTGATTGAATGTGTATTCAGTTCTGTAGGTTCCCGAGAGGTTTTTAATTAGTCCTCTCACCTGTAGGCCACGGGAAGGCCAAAAATATGGCATTATTCAAAAACTTTTTTAAATTTTTTTATTACAGCTCTGTTTCTCTTGGATGCGGTGGACTGATCGATGCCGCTGTCATGCGCATAATCATTGATGCTGTCGCCGTATTCGTAGACGGATTCATAGAGTTCATCCTGCTTTTCAGACAGGCTCCTCCTGCCGTCATCAAATCTGTCGTCATATCTGCTGAAGAGCTGACCGGCGCATCTGATATAGACTTCTCCTCTTTCAGTGCTGAGCCACTCACCGTCTTCTCCGTCATCGAGCGAGACATGCCTTCTGGTCTCAGCGTGGTTGTTGTTGTATTCGAGTCTGTCGAGCTCCTCCAGAACGCTGATCCATTCTTCACTGATCTCAATGGTTTTGTTTTCATTTGCGAATTCGTACTTGTATTTCATTTGTAAGCCTCCGTGTTTTCCGAAACGTTGATGTAACCTGCGAAAAACACGCGGCCTACGGGGGTCTGCACTCAGGCAGAAGTATTGAATGTATATGCATGACTGCCATGCTCCTTTCGGTAGTGTCTGGCAGACATGCAGCAGAATCAGGGCATAAAAAGTGCCCCGCACCCACTTTCGTGAGTACGGGGCTTGCTGCCCTTCTTATTTAATTGTATGCTGCTGGTCTCCCAGCATATACAGTGTAACCCGGCGAAACTAACTGCACAATCATCTTATACTCGCCTTATTCTCTTCATAAACTCTTCGATAACTCTTCGTATACTCTCCGGTCTAATGCATGAAGTCGGCAAGTGTCATCTGCTCGCCTGTATATCTTACCGGATTGCAGCATGCAGTTATCTCCCGCTTGTATTCTTCGAACTCAAGAGCGAAGAGTATGACTGCATATTTCTTCTTCTTATAGAAGTTCTGCTCCGAAATCCTCAGCTCCTGTGCTGCCTCAGCTCCTGTGAATCTGAAGCTTGACATATAGCACAGGGTCAGTATGCTCACGAACTCCGGGCCGTAATCATCAAAGGTGTAGACGTTCATCTTGACCTGATCCATCACCCTTACCATCCAGCCTGTCCTGAGCGACCTTCGGATATCCGACTCAAACTTGTTTTTCGTATACTCCGAGGCAAAGAACTCAAGCCTTGTCAGAGCTGAGCTCATCTGGCTGCTGATATCGCTTTCATACGACTCGCTGCAGATATCCTCGAGTATATCCTCCGCATCCAGTGCATTGTTTCTGCTGACATCGCGGTAAAGCTTCAGCAGTTTCTTTCCGAACCTGTACAGGTATTCGTAATCATATCCGGCCAGTGCACACTGGTCCTTTATCCTTGTTTCCAGACTTACTTCTGTACGCATTTGCGTTCCTCCCTTTTGAATAATCCCATACAGCAATGCCTTGCCCACAAGCCAGGGTGTATCGAACAAGGGAAACGGCCCGGTATCATCCTCGCCTGCTACTTTGGTTCTTACTGTATGAAAACTATCTTTGATATGCCGCAGCTGCTGCGCCGGCAGCCACTTCATATGCATGTGATGACCTATTGTTTGTCGTTCGAACGCTTTTCATTCTGTATGAGGAGCAATGCATTGAAAGATCACGATCTCCACATCATGTATTGCCTCTCTTTTGAATGACGAGGACATTATATCTATATAAGAACGTTTGTTCAAGTGGTTTTATGCATGTTTTTTTACTGCACTCAAAAGGCGGTCAATAATGACCGCCTCGCTTCACAGAGCCTTATTTTGCTCAGTTTCAGAGCACCCCTGTTTTTCATCGATTATTATGTTTTTTTGAGCTGCTACTCGAAACAAGCATATTTTTAGTTTCCCTTTTCATTTGATGGCACGCTTTCCATGGATATGATGTTTTCATTCTCATCTACAGTAAATCTGGCGATCACATTGCCGTCTTTATCCCACTTGATTCCATGGAGATCTTCATATGTAACTGAAATAGCATCTGCCTCTATTCTTGCGGATATGATTTTCTCTTCTGGCCGTACATAATCATCAACACCATACTGTTGTTCATATCGCACAAGTTCACCTATGTATTCAGGCGGATCATTATTGATTCCCTGATCCTTGGTCCAGACAGTCTGACCATTTACTTTCACAGTTTCCGCTTGACTAAGATCAGCACTTTCCTTATAAAAGCCGTCTAATATCCAGTAACTGCGCGGATTCCTCGAATCCGATTCCATTTTTCCTCCAAGAGCAGTTCTTTTTATGGCAATATTTATCTCTTTTGGATCATCTGTGTCTTCAAATGTAATACTGAATCCGCCATCCCAGTTCATTTGGTATGTAAAGAACAGTCCTTCTCCTCCATCTGTTCCCAGGTCATACCTGCAGACATCATCTATTTTTAAATCAGCTGGATCCACTTTTATGATATCCGCAGTGTTTAGAAACTGGAGTCCTCCAAAGAACACTACTACTACCAACAAAGCTATCAGGACGCCTCGTATCGTTCCATTTCTTCTTAGCGCACTGACGCCATCGCGAAATTCTTTGAAAGATGCATCCTTATCCTGCTCAATGAGGTTCCCTTCAATTGTCTCGTCACTGCGGATGCTGTTCAGTTCATTTCTGCAGCTCTCGCAGTCTTCAAGGTGCGCCTCAATTAAATCGCTGGTATCGTTGCTAACGACTCCGTCATGGTATAAAGGCAGCAGATCCCTCACTACCGCGCACGGCAGGTCTTTTCTTTTATCAGTCATAGCCAGTTCTCCTTCCGTAACATCTCTATTATTTTCTTCCGTGCCCTGTGATACGTGACACGAGCCCAGCTCTCCGTCTTTCCGAACAGGGAGCTTATGTCTTTGAATGACAGGTCTCCGAACACCTTTAATGTGAATACTTCTTTGTACGGTTCATCCATCTCATGGATTATCCTGTGTATCTGTCGGAGCAATTCACCATCGGCCAGTACTTCTTCAAGCGGTGGTGAACCGCCTGGCATCTGAGGAGGTTCTTCCGGCATCGCTTCAAACTGGATCTTGCCGTAACGCCGACACTTGTCGATCCATATATTTTTGCCTATAGAGCACAGCCAGGAATAATAGCTGCTCTCTCCCCGGAAGCTCTCTGCCGATATGGCTTTTACAAAGGTATCCTGTGTAATGTCTTCGGCTTCTTTTTCATCTCTGCAGAGAGAAAGGATGTAGTGATAGACAGCCTGGTATTCTGCGTTGATAATCTCTTCGGTTATTCTTCCTGGTCTAGCCGCCATATCGCTTCCTCCTTTCTACTTTGTTAGACGATCGAAATAGCGGTTTGTTACAGAATCATGAATATAAAAAACCAGAGAAGCTCCCCTGGCTGAACATGTATTATTCTTTCTCAAACAGAACCCTTTTCGCCTTCGCCTTACTAGCTTTTTACTTTGCTGCCAATTCTATGACTGACAAGGATCATGGCCAAAATCAATATGATAAGATGCGGTACATACATAAGCAAC
>JBGUNV010000062.1:0-10350 GCA_045117595.1 Lachnospiraceae bacterium | reverse complement strand
AGCTCGTTCATTCTCTGAAGCATTGAGTGAACTTCTGTAAGAGCACCTTCTGCTGTCTGTACGCAACTTATACCATCCTGTGCATTTGAGGAAGCCTGTGTAAGTCCACGGATCTGGCTTCTCATCTTCTCACTGATTGTAAGGCCTGCTGCATCATCAGCTGCACGGTTTACCTTATAACCGGATGAAAGCTTCTCAGTAACTTTCTTCTGGGAATCTGTTGTAACTCCTAATTGTCTGTTGGCGTTCATCGCCTGCATATTGTGCTGTACTACCATAACCTTTTCCTCCTTGAATTAACCGAGCCAAACGCTCTTATTACTTCCTTTACCTGTACTATATATCGGATGGGCTGTTGGAATCTTAACCCCTTTTTGAAAATTTTTTGATTTTTCTGTAAAAGTCACTCTATCAATTCCAGAACAGCATCCTTAAAAGGTTGCAAATCCGCCGGTTTTGCCTTCTTAACTCTCTTGAAAAGTTTTAACATATACTGAAACACCATAGGGATACTGCTATCATCATATACTTCTTCCCAATCGGGGAAGTATCTGTACAGTGTTGATCTTATCCTTTGATATACATCCGGAATTCTATCCATTTTTGTAAAAAACATAAAATACGTATTAAACAGGTAAGTTTCCATTGTATCGTTCATTATATTCATATAGTCGGCTCTTAGAAGGCCTCTATCAGAATAATCTTTAAGTAACATTTCGTAACATATGAGTCTGTCAATATGATGTGGCGCGTTCATCTTATTTAAAGTCGACTCAGAATGGTTATAATGATGGAGTGTTATCCCATCCACTATACAGGCACTCTTGGCATAATACTTGATCAGACGCTGCCAGTATATGTCTTCATAAGCCAGATGTTCAGGAAACCATACATTATTGTTTATTATCATTTCTCTTCTGTATACCGAGGAACACACATATCCAAGGTCATATTTTATAAATTCAGGTAGATCTTCCTCATTAAACACCTTTTCCAAAACTGCCCTGACACCGGGTAAATCTTCTATATGAGCACTATCCGGATAATGATAGTTTTCTTCACATTTAGTTGTTACTATATCCCTCTTGCCATCCTCGATTCCGATCCTGTATATATCCAGAGCATCTGGCTCCAGCCAATCATCTGAATCAAGAAAACATATATATTCACCACACGCGGACTTTATCGCAAGATTTCTTGCTCCCCCCTGCCTCAGATTAACATCATAGGTTATCACCTTTATCAAATCCGGATATTTTTGTTCCCATTGTCTCAAAACAGACAGGGTATCATCAGTTGATGCATCATTTACAGCTATTAATTCAAACAGATTCCTATCCATCGTCTGTCTGACAACAGATTCAAATGCATGTTCAACAAAATCCCTCGAATTATAACATGGCATTATTATACTAAACAGCTTGTCCATAGAATCTTTATCCTTTTATAATCCTGCTGTCTTTAATATCTTCCCCAGTTGAATATCATATGAGAACAGATCTCTGGCTTTATCGTGTCCATTTTTAGCGATCAACCGGCGAAGTTCCTCGTTTTTGATATAGAAACCCGCCTTCTCAATAGCATCCTCCACACTTTCATACAGTACCACATCCTGCCCGTCAATAAAGTACTCTGCGATCTCGGGCTGATAATTGGATAACAGAAAACCTCCTGCCCCCAGTATATCCATTACCCTAAGTGGTATTCCGGACTGTGAAATGCGCAGATTAATGTTAAGGTTTATGCTACTTGCCTTAAATACTTTGGGCATCTGTATCATATAATCGCAAGATCCTTTATAATGCACATCCGGCAACAACTTGTTCATATCCCACGAATACAGATTCACCTTATATCTCTTGGAGAGAATATTCAGTATTATGATGCGGTCTCCCTTGGTGATCTCTGAAGCCATTGCATATGATAAGCCCTCTTTGGGCAATTCGAACTTTGTTTTACTGTTAAGCTCTTTAAAGTGTTCGTTTATACGTTTCATTATTCCGGGATTTAGCAATTCATCTATCATATAATAACCGTATATATTTGATTGAGCTGCCATTACAGCCTCTATATATCCCTTGCAGTAATCATCCATCAGTTTTAAATATTCCCCATACATGGATTCATACAGTTTTCCTACAAAAGATACATCTGCATCGTAATCTTCATAATCCTTCTTTGTAAGTTTTATCTGATCGAGCCTTTCACAGTTGACGGCAAGCGGCATATGATAAACGTTATTGAATCCCTTATCGGAATATTTCTTAACCTGAATACGATCAAATAGAAATACATAGTTTACCGGCAACCCCAGCGTTTTTTCAATATCCGGTACATCAAGCGGATTATCATAACTCCATGATATGTATTTTATACCTGCCTTATTACAACACCTTGACACAAGAGGGAAAAAATTTACGGAAAAAACAGCATCAAACTTTTCTTCGAGAACCTTTCCGAATCTGTACTCAAAAAAATCGTCCCTGTTCTTATCGGCAAAATTGTAGGACACCGTTTTATACTCAACCCCATTAGATGAAAAGGACTCCGTAATATCAGTATATGTATATGTACCGCCTGCCCATTCAAATATCAGTAATTTCATAACATTGCTTCTTTCTTAAATATATCCCACCACTGTCTGATACCGGATCGGTTGATCTTATGTTCATCATCGTTTTCGGTTTTATAGTATAGCTCACAAAACTCCATAATATTAGGTACTTCAGGATATTTACGGTAACATTCACCGATATCTTCTCCCTTGGGAACGAATGTGAACATCGACAGATTCTGTCGTTTGAACAGTAACTGCCCGTAAAATGATGGCTTGTGAAATAAAATATGTGCCATACGCGAGTATAAATTGTTCAATGATAGTGTATCTGTTACAGTTCGAAGATCCAGTCCGCTTCCGTCAAATGTTATGATAACATCCGCTTTAGCTTCCTCTATATCATAGTATTTGGTATCCAAGGGGCCGCCAACAGACATATCTATAACATCTCCCGGTATCACACTTATAAAATCTTTGACAAGATTCTTGTGATAATTAAACTCTTTTGTGTTGATAAGATACAGAATCTTCATAACTTCCCTGCCTGCAATACGGAAAAAATCTCTTCAAATCTTCTGTTATAAGTAAAATCCTTCGCCACGATCTCATGTCCTTTTGCTGCAATACGCTCTCTTACAGAATCATTACGAAGATAATAATCAAGTTTGAGAAAGAGATCTTCATAATTCTCATACCAGACAATGCTCTCTCCATCTGCAAAGTACTGTGCTATTTCCGACTGATAATTAGTTATACAGAATCCACCAGATCCGAGAATATCTATAACTCTTAACGGTATTCCCGAGATAATGCTTCTAAGTGTTATGTTCAGATTGATCTTACTTGTTGCAAAAACCCTTGGCATTTCCCCGGCATAATCTGCATAGCCTTTATAGTTTGCTTTTATCAGGTCGCATTTTTCCTTGGCATAATGGTCTACATTATAACCTTCAGAAATAACTGTCACGAGTCGTAATCTTTCGATGGCAGTAGTATGCTTCTGGATCATGAAGCGGATCACATTATCTTTACACTCGTTATATAAAGGTCCCAGATCAAATTTGGCATATTCGGCGATCTTCTCACAGATATCATGGTTAATGATCTCGGATATGATATCAATCCCAAATAAGAGCATCGCAGTTTCCATCGCACCATCTACATATCCTCTTATATATTCCGGCAGATATTTAATCTGTGAATAGAAATCGTTTTCATCTGAATACATATTCCCCAGAAACGTGATATCATGCTCATACTTGGAAATATACCCTCTCACAGACGTTTCAAGTCTTCTTACATTACATGCCAGCGGAAGATGATATACTGTACTGACCCCCTGGTTTTTATATCTCATATACAGTTCATGATCAAAAAGAAAGACTTTATTACAGGAATTAGATAAGGTTTTTGATTCAAGGGTAAGCAACGGAGAGTCGTAACACCAGCTCACATATGGTATTCCCAGCCGGTCAGCAATCCTGGAAAGATCAGGAAAATAGTTGAATGAAAAGATAATATCCGATTTAGATGACTTTACTCTTGATGAGATCACCTCGATAAAGTGATCATCCTCATCAAATGCCTTGTAAGCAGTATTATCAACAACAACCTTATGTCCCATTGACTTCAGGGTGCTGACTGCATCTTCATATGTATACTCTTTCCATGCATAATACAGAATATTCATAACAAAACATATTCTACCATATTTAACAATGACCAAAAAGAATTAACGCAAAATATGCAAAAAAAAGAACCCCTAAGGGTTCTTAATAACTCTGCCATTATTTTTTCTCGTCATGGGTGGAAAAATCCATCCCAAAGTCCCCACTCATTGTCTGGGCATAACTGTTAGCCACTCTGAGACTGTTACGGGTACGCTTTATCTCCTTCTTCCTGTTCCCGAATATTTTCTCTATGATCTTGCGATTACGTTCCTCGCCTGTTGTTATCTTAACTCCCTGCTCGGTAATGATGCCAATAAGCCTTTGTATTTCCTTTATTTTATCAGTATACTTGTCCTTATCTTCATTAAGCTGGGATTTAACCCTGTCATAAAGGCTCTGGAAACCTTCATCCATCTTGAGGATCCTGTCTATCGCTGTCTGTTTTTCCGCAACCAGCAGGTTGAAATCATCCCAATCAATTTCCTCAAAGTTCTTTCCTGTTATACACTCATGCTGGGCTTCATTCTTTCGGATGATCCTGTCAAGCAGTTCCGACTTTTTTGTAAGGCTTTCAATCATTATCTGGATGTAATCATCAACCGGCATTTCCGATCTCCTTTATCACACTGTTATGCCTTATGGTTAAGCCTCATTACCTCTTTCCATGTATCACGCATAGTATGAAGATGCTCGTCGACTTCCTCAAGTATTGCCTTGTCCTTTGTCATATTTGCTTCTCGAAGTCTCCTCATAAGGTAATTGTAAACATTATTAAAATCATTAGCTATCTCATACTTGAAGTTCAGGGTTATCTGAAATTCTTCTATAATCTTCTGAACCTTCATGATATTGTTATGTGCTTTGGATATGTCATTCTGTTCAATACCCATAATGGCTATATTGCAGAACTTGATCGCTCCGTCATAGAGCATCAGTGTCAGTTCGGCAGGAGATGCCGTCAATATCCTGTTCTGATTGTACTGTGCATATGGATTGCCTGTCATAACTGCCATTGGGGAAACCTCCTTGTTATAGGCATATAGTATTGGATCCCTTCCGTCATTATATTATATCATAAATTGTCAGCACATCCGCAACGGGTGTGCTGACATGTTCATATTATATTGAATCCGTATCACCCTGCGAACAACTGGGATATATATGACTGCTGTGAATTTAACGAAGACATAGCCGATTCCATTGCAGTAAACTGCTTATAATACTTATCTTCCTGATCGGCAACATACTTTTCCCACTTATCAACCTGTTTGGTTTGGTCAACGATCTCACTTGTTATCTTCTTATCACTGAAGAAATTACCGAATGATTTATAATTATCCGATCTGGACGAGATCTTGTTCATGGCATCATACAGTTTTCCTGAAAGTTTCTGGAAAAACGATGCAGTTGCACTCGGATTTGATGCGATCATAGCTTTTAGCTTGTCCGGATTTCCCGAACTGTTGGGATCATCCTTATCACCATCGATATGATATGCATTCTTCTCATTATCAGGGGCCTCGAAATATCCCATGGTATTGATACCAAAACTTGAAAGAGAGTAAGTCTCTCCGCCTATCTTGAATGTAGACAGCATTGCCCCGCGCATTGCCGAAGCAACCGTATCAAGTTCCGAATCCTGACGAAGGAGTGCATCCTTTATCCTTGCTTCCCACTTCTCGATCTCATCATCAGTCATTGCATCCTTTTCTTCGGAAGTCAGCGGCTCAAATCCCTTGGAGGACTTCGCATTATACAACTTGTCCATCTCATTCATGAGGCTGTTGTATTCCTTGAAGAAGTTCTTGATGGAATCATAGATCTCATCATAGTCGGTATCGGTAACAACCGACATCTCATCAGAAACAGCCTTTGCAGTGATCGTAAGACCATTGATCGAGAATGTGTTGTTTGCAGATTTAAATGTTGCACCATTTAATTCTATCTCTGCATCATCACCTGTCACCTTGACAGCGCCGCCTTCTGTTCCTCTCGGCTCATCATTAAGTCTGAGCTTTTCCTGTATCAGACTTCCAATACCGTCTGTGTTTGTGAACTCAAAATTGTTCTTGGCACCTGATTCATTACTGCTGACAAAAAATCTGCCGTTTGTTTCGTCAAACGATGCGGTAAGCGTGCTCTGACTGTTTAATGTGTTGGCAAATTCATTAAGAGTCATGTTCTTATCAACTTCAAAACTCTTCTCCTTGCCACCAACCGAGAATTTGAAATTAATCTTATCGGTTTCACCAAAATCCACTCCCATATCGGCAAGTGTTGTCTTACCTGTAACAGCATTACCGGATGCATCTGTCTTAAGTTCACCGCCTGTCAGATACCCTGACTTCGCAAGGGCATTGATCTTTAATGTCTGAGTACCGTTAACAGCTTTCTCACCGGTTATGATCGTAGCCTTCGAAGAATCTGATACCGTAGTCTTCTTCTTGTTGTATTCGGATGAAAAACGCATATTGCTGGCATATTTACTGAAGAAGTTCTTGATCTTGCCATTTAATACGGTCCAGGCTTCCTGCTTCCATTCGGTCTTTGTCTTTGCCTTGGTATATTTCGCGCCCTGCTTTTCGTATGCATTAACAAGCTCCCGTACCATTGCATCGGTATCGAGGCCCGAATTCATACCTGTTATCCTGATCTTTCCCATACCGTGTCCTCCTTACCTCTTCTCATCCACGAGGAGTCCGGCCATTTCCCAGACCTTGGCTATCATATCCAATGTCTTCTCCGGGGGAAGTTCCTTGATGACTTTCTTGGTTTCCTTATCAACGATCTTGATGGTAATATGATTCGTTTCCTCATGTATCCCGAACTGTGCTACCGAGTTCGCCATCTTCTTGTTGAGTTCTTCAACGGCCTTCTTAACAGCTTCCGCACTCGCACTCGGCTGCTGTTCCTGCTGACCGCCCTGTTCCTTACCTGATTCGCCATCCTTGGCCTGTGCCGCATCAACTGACAGAGTAACATTATCTACCGGCTGTGCAGCATTCTGCATAGACCCTTCCGTGAATTCTTCTGCGCTTTTCTCAACCGGTCTCGGAGCAGATATCTGCTGTGCTACCGGCTGTGCAGTAAACGTCATTGCACTGCTGATTGGTTCTATTGCCATTTCTATCACCTCCGTGTGATCAATAACCACGGCATCATCTGCCATGATTAAAACAAAACAACGAAACACGCTAATAATGGTTTCTTGTGCTTTATATCGGCACAATTAACCTGAGAATTAACCTTTTTTTGTAAAATTTTTCAAAGCGGCGAGACTTTCCGTCTCGAGCGCCTGTTTGTTTGCTTCCTGGATCTGCAGATATACTTCCTTACGGTAGATAGGAACTTCCTTCGGTGCACTTATACCCACCTTGACCTGATCACCCTTGACCTCCAGGATCGTAACCTCAATTTTATTATCTATGACAAGTGCTTCATTCTTTTTTCTCGATAATGCCAACATAATTATTCACCTGCCCTTTCCATATTGTCCTTAAGTATCTGATAGATCGGGAACTTGACGGGATACTGCTCGTCATCGGTGATTATCTGGTTAGCCTTGCGGTTTTCCCCGTTTATAATGATCGGAGCCTTGAGATTTACTGTCATCTTCTCCAATTCATGAGGAACCGTGATCGTTACGAGAACAAGTGTATTACTGTCATCCATCTCCCCGAGAGGTGTGAGCAGATCGTCTTCTATACGCGGATTATAATCCGGCATAACAATGAGCGGATCTATAACGGGCATTGCAAATGCAGGCTCCTGTATCGACTGCATCCATCTGATACCGCCCTCGGATTCGCTGTCATGAACAAGCAGAAAATCCCGAAGATCCGGAAAACCGACTATACCTTGAGGGAATACTATAAGCTTATCCTCGTCGACCTCTATCTCTCCGAACAGCTTTGTGATAATCTTCATGGCTACTGTAACCTCCTCACATTATTTTATAATATTATAACATACCTCTGCGATCATTCTATAAGTAATTCAGCAGTGTCTGCTGGGCTATCTTGCCCGCTGCAAGCTGTGCAGCCTCAAGCGCAAGCTTTGCGCTCGAAAAATCGATTGAAGACTCCGTAAGCTCGGCATTGATGTTGGCATCGGCAAGTTCCTTGAAGTTCTGAAGCTGATCAGCGACACGCTCCTTCGTTATAGTAAGCCTGGACTGAAGACTTCCGATGTTGGATATTGCCAGATTGTTCCTGTCAGCATATCCTTCGAAAGTATCAAGTGCACCCGCAAACATCTTCTGCATATTATCCTTCTTCAGGGAGTATTCCTTGGTTGCGGCATCAAGTTCTGCCTGGACCTTATCCTTGTCTGCCGGGGCGGCAGCAGCCAGCTTCTTCTCCAGCGCCGTAACCTTCTCTTCGCAATCAACAACAGCCTGCGTCACGTTGATGAGTTCGTCTATATCACGTCCTATATCATGAGTATACACTTGATTGGCATGCGTGTTAACAGTAATTTTCTGGTTAAAGCTGATCTCAACTTCCATATTCTTGTTCTGGAAATTGGGACTGTCGGGATCAGGAACAAGTTTTCCGCTGGTATCCGTTTTCTGATCATAGTTATAATAATCAGGCTGGCCTGTTTTCTGATTATCCTGATGACATGCGAAATAATGCTCAGGCCGCAGATCTCCGGACTTCCAGGTGTTTTTGTTATAATCAATAGTGGCCGGAAGGGAACCCGGTGTCTGAGCTGCCGACTGGATAGTGTTCGCAAGAGTCTTACCGAGCAGTATCTCTCCGGTTTCCGGAATCAGGATCGCAGCATTATCATCCGTAGCAGCAGTCTTATAGATAGCATCTATCTGCTCCTGCGTCTTACCGGCGGTGGACATTACGGTAAGACTGGTCGGATGTTCCGTTGTTCCGCTATAGTATTTGAATTCTACCGAAGATCCGGTCTCATTAAGTTTGTCATACGCCAGTCTGATCCTGTATATATCATTTGCAGTCACGCTCGTATCACTGACCGGGTCCGCAGAGGAATCATAAGTGGTAACATAATTGATCTTACCTATATCCTTTACGTCAACAGTCTCATGTATCTGATAATTCCAGTCAAGATCCGTATCCGTTTCGAGGAATGTAAGCGGCTTCTGGGTCCTGTAATCCGTAAACACGGTACGTTCAGCATAGTCAGCATTTCCTGAGGAATACAGTTCGGCGCGAAGCCCCTTCAGACTGTCAAGTATCTTCTGACGGTCAGTTGCCGTATTCGTATCACTTGCACCCGTTGTAAGGTTTTCCTTTATATTCGTGAATATCTGATCGGTCTGCTTTAAAGCGGTCTCTGTAACATTGAGCCACGCCTGCGCATCCGGGATATTTTTCTTGTAATACTGGGTAAGCTGCGAAAGATTTGTATTAAGACGAAGCGCGCGGATGGCAACTACCGGGTCCTCTGAAGGGCGGGATATTACCTGTCCTGTTGCGATCTGGGTATTGAGCCTGTCTTCGTTGAGTTTATTGATGTTGATATTATTCTTGGTGTTGCTTGTCATCATGGCGTTGGTGATTCGCATCATAACCGTGTCCTCCGTAAAACAATAAAAAAACCGTCACAAACGGCGGATCTCCTTATCCTGCCTTTTGTGAAAATCTACGAGGCGAATTCCTTTTCACCATGTATATAGTTTTATATCGTCATTTGTCCCTGTTTCCTTAACTTCAGAAAATCAAATGGTTCTTACTGCGCTAAGGTTGTCAGTAGGGACGGTTCTTTTTGACAACTTTACCAATTATTTATCAGATCATTAATCGACTAACATCAAAGTTGTCAAAAAGAACCGTCCCTACTGACAACCTACTGACAACCTGCTGACAACCCTCTAAGTATTTAAACTCCGGTCTGCAGTATCAGTCTGTCATATATCTCCGTCATGACCTGTATCATCTTCGATGACAGGTTGTATGCTTCCTGGAACTTGACAAGGTTAAGTGCTTCCTCGTCGTTATCAACACCCGATACGCTCGTACGCTGTGCAACGATAGCCTTCGAAATCTTGTCAAAATTCGAATAAAAATTGTTGGCAGATGATGCCCCGAGTGCCACGTCACTTGTCAGGCACTGCAAAAACTCCTCGGATGAACATCCTCTGTATGT
>JBGUNV010000061.1:0-2413 GCA_045117595.1 Lachnospiraceae bacterium | reverse complement strand
TCCGCTATACAGTGAAAAGGCTAATTCCAGACCAAATGCTCCGATCAATGTTATCGTAGGTGCATTGATCTTGAAAGAACTCACAGGAATGAACGATGATGAAATGGTTGATGCGTGTGAGTTCGATCTGCGATTTCAGTACGCTCTGCATACAACAAGTTTTGATACACAGCCTATCAGTGATCGTACCTTCAGTCGATTCCGTGCGAGGTGTGCTGCTTATGAGCTGACTTCCGGGAAGGATCTCATTCATGAATGTATCATCAAACTTTCGGACAACATTCGCAGATATATGGAGATTGACGGTACCGTCAAGCGTATGGATAGCCTGATGGTAGAATCAAATATCCGAAAGATGGGTCGTCTGGATCTTTTGCATACCTGTACCTCAAATCTTGTAAAGCAGATCAGCCGGGACGGTAACAAGCGCATGCTTAAAGGGCTGGAGCACTATTCCGATCCCAATGACCGCAACCGTGTTACTTACCATCAAAGTGATGCTCCATATGCGGAACGTCTGCAACATGTAATCGACGATGCCGTCAAACTGCTTCTTATAAGTAAAGAAGAGTATGGCGATACAAGCGACTATCTTCTTCTGGCACGCGCAATAGATGAACAGACCAAAGATTCTGACAAAGGCGGCAACGGGCGGATCCCAAAAGAGAAAGGTGATGGGATGCCATCATCTGTTTTACAGAATCCTGCCGATCCCGATGCCACTTATCGAGTAAAGGCCGGCAAGGAACATCGTGGATATGCAGCAAATGTTGTCGAAGCAGTCGATCAGACCGGATCTGTTATTGTTGATTATCAATACGAAGTCAATACGCACAGTGACCATGATTTTGCTGAAGAAACTATCGCAGCAATGAAAAGAACCGGAACAACAACAGCACTTATTGCAGATGGAGCATACAGCGGAAAAGATATCCAGGAACAGGCCGATAAGAAAAACATCGGAGTACTGACAACTGGTCTTATCGGCATACAACCTAAAGATATCACGGCTGATTTCACATTTTCAAAAGATGGTCAGAAACTTTGTAGCTGCGCAAACGGTATAAAACCTGAAAGTAACTGCTATATAAAACAAAGCCATCAGATAAGGGCCTCATTTAAGAAAGAACACTGCGAAAACTGTCCTTATCTTGAACAATGCGAACCAAGCATAGGTAAACGTATGGCTGTGATAACGACATCGAAACGCTCAAAAGAAAGAGCGCTTGAAATCCGTGATCACAAAAATGATCCGATCTGGGAACTGATACACCGGGTACGAAACGGAGTTGAAACGATCCCATCGATCCTTCGGAGAAAATATAAAGTAGACAGGATACCATCTCGTGGAAAAATCCGGAGCCGTCAGTTCTTCGGATTTAAGATCGGTGCGCTGAATTTCAATAAACTCTGGCGATACGAACAAAACCTAGAGTACTGCAGAGCATTTCAGGCATAGAGCATACCAATATGAGGCAGATATACAGCAAAAAGGCATCTGTATGCTGATTGCAAAATCAATCCATAGCTATATTCAGTTTTCAATGTACCAAATATGTGTAGAAGCCGTTAGCTTAAAACGACTTTTGACACCTTAATCATATAATTATAACCTTGTCAATTATAATATTATGTTATACAGATAACATAAGTAAGTGAGGTGATTTGTGTGTCTGATAGACTGGTAATTAAAAAACGTGGCGATGACGGTTACAAAACTTTCAGTATCCGAATCAAAAATGAAACTGTTATAGTTCTTCGGGTCAAGATACCAGTATTGAACAACAAAAGGATGCTGCTCGGAAATATTGCGAAGCTCACGGTCTTATTCTCACAGAAGAACATGAATATTCCGATGCTGCTATCTCAGGAACAACAGATAAAAGACCTGGCTATAACAGGATGCTAAGTGAAATACAATGGATTCGCCCAAGCGCATTGGTCTTGTGGAAGACAGACCGTTTGGCTCGTAATTCTTATGATGTTACAATCGCCAAGCGCATCATCCGTGACTCTGGGTGCCGTATCCACTATATCGCAGAAAAGACTCCTGACGGCTCTCCTGAAGACGAGCTTATGGAAGGCTTTCTTGAAAAGATGGCTGCCTACTACTCCGCTCAGCTCTCAGTCAATGTAAAGCGTGGTCAGAGCTTTAATTTAGACCACGGCTTATATCTCGGCAGAAAGATTTTCGGCTATACCACAGAAGGCGAAGGAAGGCATAATAAGCGATATGTTATAGACCCCAAAACAGGTCCTGTCGTAAAGCGTATCTATAAGATGTACACTGACGGTAAAAAGAGCATGGCTGATATCGTTGAGATACTAAATGATGAAGGCTGGCTCACCGTCCGCGGCAAGCCATTTACTATAAATGGCATACGTCGCATTCTCACAAATGACGAGTATCTTG
>JBGUNV010000060.1:0-6093 GCA_045117595.1 Lachnospiraceae bacterium | reverse complement strand
TTGGAATTATAAAGATCAATGTTATTCTTGATGATAAGACCTGTAATAGTTGCAAGAATTGCAAATGCAAGGGTGGCAGCGGTAGCGATCCTTCTTATACGGCGCTCACGCTGTCTGTTCTTAAGGTCATCATAATCTACCTGTAATATGGTTGACAGAAACCTGAACTGCTCGTTATTTAAGTTCTTGATAATGGCTTTTTCGGAATCACCTCTTATATCAACGGCCAGTGGTTCGATATGCTTTATCTCGCCGTCAACTTCGATCTCGGTAAGTATGGAAGGGAATGACTCGTTTGGTTCACCTTCTACGAGTATAACGATAACCTTCTCGCGTCCGTTAAGCTCGATAAAATGCTCGATCTCCTCCATGCACCAGACGGAATCCTTATACCTTTTGGTACATATGACGATAAGCCATTCGGAATTCTCTATACCGGTACGGATGATCTCCGACAGATTGCTGGCTGCCTGAAGCTCATCGCTGTCACGAAAGACCTTGCCCACATGAGTTCTTCCTATCTCTTTAGCGATCTTTTTCGGAACCCGGTATCTTTCTATTATCTTCTGTATATGTTTTGCTACGACCTCATCTATTTCCCTGTGTCGGTAACTGATAAAAGCTTCGTATTTCATTTCTTTCTCCTTAAGCATAATAACGGTAAGCTTATAAATGCATTCTATCACATTGTAGTAATAAACTAATATATTTTTTTTATATACTTAATCTTTTTTGCATGATTCAAGTGATGCCGATCAGTTCGCACTCATAGATATTGACGGCGACGGAATCGGGGAGTTGGTTGCGTCCGACTCGGAAGGATCATGGGAAAAGGATCAGGTATTCCTGTTTACGGTAAAGGACCGGGAGTATTTCGATGATCACGAGAAGGGAGATGAGATCGTTTACTTTGTTGATGAAGAAGAAACCGACAGTTAAGAATACAAAAACCCTGACCTATTGCGAACCATGATATTACACTCTTTTTGGGAATAAATGGAACCCCTTTTCTTAACAATTCCTTTCTTTATCCATATCCTTTTTACGTTTGTGGACACCCGGGTGTATCTGTGATATTCTTTGAATTATGGAAAAGCTGATAACCTTTAGTAATGCTATAACTGAAATCATAGTAAGTGCAATAAACGACAAAATGAAAAGGATTTTGGCACTTACTATAAATAAAACTCAAATAAAGGATCTGTCATATGTGTGAAAATAAGTTTAATAAGCATATGTCAATGCCGGCGGCATTGGCTTTTTCGATAGGAACCAGTATAGGATGGGGAGCGCTTGTAGTTACATGTAATACATATCTTGCGCAGGCAGGGCCGGCAGGAAGCGTTATAGGGCTTGTACTTGGTGGCCTGGTCATGTTTATCATCAGCCAAAGCTATGCGTATCTGATGAGAATGTATCCCGAAGAAGGTGGCACTTACAGCTTTACAAAAGAAGTGCTTGGTTATGATTACGGCTTCCTTACGGCGTGGTTCCTTCTTATGACATATCTCGCGATACTGTGGGCGAATATCACTTCGCTCCCTTTATTTGGACGCATCTTTCTTGGCAGTATGTTCAAATTCGGAAAACTCTATACTATATTCGGATATGATGTTTATGTTGGTGAGATATTGCTGTCGATAGCCGCGATGGCACTTACGGCTTTTGTATGTGCCAATTTCAGCCGCATTGTCGATATCGCGATGATCATCCTGGTGGGCTTACTCATACTTGGGATTGCGGTATGCTTTATTGCAGCCATTACCGGTGGCCGGAGTGTCGGCAGACCGTTCTTTATCGAGGATACCAATGCTGTAAAGCAGGTTCTGGAAATCGCCGTTATATCGCCATGGGCATTTATAGGTTTTGAAAACATATCGCACTTTACGGAAGAGTTTTCATTCGAAAGACGAAAGATAAACCGGATATTTACGCTGTCTCTTGTGATAACGCTTGTGCTGTATGTGATGATAACGCTGCTGTCGGTAACGACTTATCCGGAACGCTATTCGAATTGGACAGAGTACATCGCGGACATTGAAAACCTGAGCGGGATAGAGGCGCTTCCTCCTTTCTACGCTGCGGATCATTACCTTGGGAGTACAGGTGTTTTTATCCTGATGGTTGTCCTTCTGGCTCTTGTCATTACCAGTCTTCTCGGTAACACAAGTGCACTCGGACGATTGATCTCGTCTCTGTCAAATGACAGGATAATGCCGAAGCAGCTTGGGGAGCACGGCGCAAACCATATCCCACAAAAAGCCATCTGTTTTGTCGGAGCGGTATCATTTCTGATCCCGTTTGTCGGAAGGACGGCTATCGGGTGGATCGTTGATGTCACTACCATAGGCGCTACAATCATTTATGCCCTTACATGTGCTACCGCCGTTAAACTGGCAGGTCAGTCCGGGGATAGGAGGGAGGTTACGGCGGGCAGGATGGGATTGTGCCTGATGGCTGTATTCGGAGCCTATCTTCTTATTCCCGATATTATTACAAGAAGTACTATTTCAAAAGAGACATTTCTGCTTTTTTCGGTATGGAGTGTCCTTGGCTTTGTATATTTCAGACATATACTGAAGCGCGATACGGAAAAACACTTCGGGTCATCGGCCATAGTGTGGATCGCGCTCCTTGGACTCGTATTATTTGTGGCATTTGTCTGGATGAAACAGTCTATGATCGCCTCTGATGATTCGACCAAAGCCGCAGTGATGGAGCATTATGAAAGAATGGCCGGGACAGATGAGACGGATGTTGATGCTTTTATCGAGAGCCAGTTTGAAATACGGGAGCAGAACACAACAAAGATAGTGTTTATCACTATGATCCTGTTCGGATTTGTTCTTGTTGTAATGCTGACGAACCACTCCTATATGTCAAGACGGTCATTGGAAAGCGAGATGAGGGCTAACACCGATTCAATGACGGGAGTCAGAAATAAGGCGGCGTACCTGGCGCGGGAGAAGGAGATAAATGAAATGATCACCTCAGGTACAGTCAGGAGCTTTGCCGTCGTAGTATGTGATGTAAACGGACTTAAAAAGATCAATGATACATTGGGACACAAAGCCGGTGACGAATACATCATATCTGCCAGCAAAATGCTGAGTGAGATATTCCAGCACAGTCCTATATACAGGGTTGGCGGGGATGAGTTTCTGATAATCGTCTCGGGAAAAGACTACAGCGTAAGGGGAGAGCTTGTGTGGATACTTCACGAGCGCTCCAAGGATCATATTACAAGCGGCGGTGCTGTTGTGTCGGGTGGGATCTCGGATTATATACCGGATATAGACCCTGATCTGAACAGCGTCTTTGGCAGGGCAGACAAGAAGATGTATGAGGAAAAGAAACTCCTTAAGAGTCTGGGTGCCGTAACAAGAGATGATGAGAAGGACGGGAACGGTGCAGAGAGTGCCGGAGTCCTGCCTGATGCTCTTACAGAAGACAATTTCACCCTTAATGTCAGAAGATGTGTTATGATCGTTGATGATGAGTTGTCCAGCCGACAGATTATTGGTAATATGATCGAGGATGATTACGAAGTTTTGTATGCATCAGACGGAGTGGATGCCCTCAAAAAGCTTGTTGAACACAGAGAAGATATTGCGCTCATCCTTGTGGATCTGCACATGCCGAAGATGGGAGGAGTGGAGCTGCTGGGAAGACTTAAAGAGGATCCGGAGCTGAGATTTATACCGGTCATCGTAATGACATCCGATCAGAAATTCGAAGCGGAATGTTTAAAGCTCGGTGCGGCAGATTTTATATTAAAGCCCTATCCTGTGCCTGAGGTCATTAAGGCAAGGATAAATAGAAGTATAGAGTTCTCAGAGGACAGGAGCATTATCAACTCCACCGAGAGAGATACCCTTACCGGTCTGTTCAATACAGATTATTTCCTGCGCTATGTTAAACTGCTTGACCAGCATTACCCGGAACACCCTATGGATGCCGTTGTTGTCAATATCAACAGATTCCATATGATAAACGAGAGATACGGCAGGGAGTACGGTGATCTCCTGCTTCGCCGTGTAGGTGAGAGAGTGCGGCAGCAGGCAAGGAAGCTCGGAGGCGTTTCGTGTCACCACGGTGCCGATGTTTTCTATATCTATTCGCCTCATATCGAAGATTATTCTGCTGTGATCGAGAGACTTGGCGCAAATCTTGTCGAAGGACTCGAAATTCCGGAGGGTATGGATTCGTCGGGCAACGACAAAAGCATACATCTCAGACTGGGGGTATATTATAACGCTGACAAGACCATGGACACCGAGAGGCGCTTTGACCGTGCAAAGATGGCTGCGGAAGGCGTCAGGGGCGATTATACCAATGCTATAGGTAAATACGACGAAGAGATGCACAAGGAGATGTTATTCAGGGAACGTCTTCTTGAGGATTTCAGGATCGGACTTGATAACAAAAACTTCACCGTATACTTTCAGCCAAAGTTTGATATCCGACATAAGGAACCGATACTGTCAAGCGCTGAGGCACTCGTTCGCTGGATGCATCCTGAATTCGGAATGATCAGTCCGGGACTGTTCATTCCTCTTCTTGAAGAACGCGGGCTTATATTGGATCTTGACCGTTTTGTATGGAACGAGACTGCGGAATACATCAGACGCTGTAAGGACAGCTATGGCTTTTCGGTTCCGATATCCGTAAATGTATCGCGTATTGATATGCTGATGCCGGATCTGAAGAGGATATTCAAGGAGATAATGGACCGCTTTTCTATTACAGGCGATGACATCATTCTTGAGATCACCGAGAGCGCGTATACGGGAGACTCCGAGCAGCTCATTTCGATGGCAAGTGAGCTTCGCGGAATGGATATGGGCTTCAGGATCGAGATGGATGACTTCGGTACGGGCTATTCGTCTCTCAGTATGCTCTCCAATATGCCCATCGATGTATTAAAGCTTGATATGTCGTTTATAAGGAATGCATTCGGTGAGCACAGGGATATGAGGATGATAGAGCTTATCATAGACATTGCCGATTATCTGAATGTTCCCGTTATTGCGGAGGGTGTCGAGACCGAGGAACAGTATCTGGCGTTGAAGGCGATGGGATGTGATATTGTTCAGGGCTTTTATTTTTCAAGACCGGTTCCCAAAGAGGAGTTCTCAAAGCTTGTTGAAGAAAGGAGCCATATTGAGACTCCGAAACTGCCCGAAGGACGCAGAAATCATACAAGTATTTCAAAGGCGCTGACAAATGATTTTGAGCGTATCTATAATATAGACACTTTGTCCGACTGTTATCTGGAATTCTATTCGGGCTTAAACGGCGAACTGCAGCTTGCGGGTGACGGTTCATCCTTCTATGATACGGGGATTAGTGTGATAAAAGACCATGTTGTGGATGAGGACCGCGAAAAACTGCTCGCCGTACTTGATAAGGATAATCTTTTAAAACTGGCAGGATCATCCGAAGTATTTGAGATCAGATACAGAAAAATGTTTAAGAATGAGCTGAGATCATATGTACTACGTACCATTCAAACAAGGAACAGGGACGAGAACCATGTGGTCATCGGTATTTCTCAAGAAAAAAACCGGTGAAAACATTGGGGCCATCCGGAGCAGGAAAGACCACGCTGATAAAAATATTGACCGGGCAGCTTAAACCGGATAAAGGATCAGCGGAAATAATGAAGCATGACACCATCTCACTAAGCGGAAGGGATAAAAAAGAGATCGGCATCATGATGGATCAGTTTGGTGTGTATGAGAGATTGTCGTGTACAGATAACCTGAGGATCTATGCGGATATATATGGAGTATCTCATGACAGGATACTGCAGACACTGGAACTGGTAGGACTTAAAACCGCAGCACGTAAGGCTGCGTCAGATCTTTCAAAAAAAAGAGAATCTGTGCAGATTTGCAACTTGGAACTTCCTTGCGAGGTTCCTGCGGTATTGCGTAATCCTTATAGACTTTACATTTTTGGTTACGCAGATAAATCATAATGCTTTTGGTCACGGGGTTGGAAGTTATAAGACCTTTTCTATAATAGTATTCAAAGAAAGAGGAGAGTACGGAATATCGTCGTGCGATTGCCGCTCCGGAACGTTTCTTC
>JBGUNV010000059.1:0-12620 GCA_045117595.1 Lachnospiraceae bacterium | reverse complement strand
TGCCGACTGGGATATCATCAGACAGGTCAAAGAAGCGGTAGATATTCCGGTAATAGGTAACGGAGATGTAGATTCGTATGAAAGTGCATGCCGTATGATCGAAGAGACGGGATGCGACGGTGTCATGATAGGCCGGGCGGCACAGGGTAACCCGTGGATATTTACACAAATGTGTGCAAAAAGCGAAGGAAGGAACTGGCAGAAACCTTCAAGAGAAGAAGTCGCCAAAATGATAATGCGCCATGCCCGAATGCTCATTGACTGTAAAGGAGAGTATATAGGTTCACGCGAGATGCGTCGTCACGCAGCATGGTACACAAAGGGATATGCCGGTTCATCTGCACTTCGGGGAAGATTAAACGAGGCACAGTCACTTGATGATCTGAGCCGTCTGATGGAAGATTTTATGGCACAATAATGTTTATTGACGTGTACTAATGCTTGCGATATAATTCGTTTATTGCTTTACAGCATAGTATTGGCCACGATAACAGGAAGGGGTTGGACGATAACCATGGAAGAGAAGAAAAATCTGATGTCTTATGAAAAGCTTCGCGAACTTGAGGCTGAAAGAGATGAGAGAAAAGAAGTCATCAGGGCTGAGATAGCTCAGAAGATCAAGGAAGCCAGGGAACAGGGAGATCTGTCTGAGAACGCCGAGTATGATGCTGCCAAGGAAGAACAGAGAGAAAATGAGCTTCGTATTGAAGAGATCGAGTCGATCCTCAAGAATGCGGAAGTATATCTTGAAGAAGATGTGGCAAAGGATACTGTCGGACTTGGAAGCAAGGTAACACTCCTTGATCTTGAATATAATGATGAGATCGTACTGCAGATAGTCGGATCAACGGAGGTTGACAGTCTGAACGGAATGATCTCGAACGAATCTCCTGTGGGCAGAGCCGTTGTCGGTGCGAAGAAGGGTGCAACCATAACTGTTGATACACCTGAAGGACAGATCAATTACAAGATCACAAAGGTAGAGAAGCCCGCATCATCAAAGAGTTCGAAAAGTACTGCCAAGAGTGATAAGAAGACAACTCCGAAGAAGGCCAAATAATGGGAAACAAAGATCAGAATAAAGGTTCACAGGAACCTGACCTTAATCAGATATTAAAGAATAAGAGAGAAAAACTTGCAAACCTTCAGGCTGCAGGCAAGGATCCTTTTATCATCACGAAGTATGATCAGACCGATCATACGGCTGATGCCAAAGCGGCCTATGAAGAACTTGAGGGAAAACTGCTGGCGGATCACAAGAGTATCGTGATAGATGAAAGCCTTCCTGAAGAGGAAAAGAGGGCACTTGCAAAACAGGATTATGAGCAGAAGCGTGCCGTAATGGATGCTTCTCCGATAAACGTCAGCATTGCCGGCCGTATCATGTTAAAACGTGTGATGGGCAAGGCATCCTTTATTAATGTAAAGGATCTTACTGGCGACTGCCAGATATATGTATCGAGAGATTCCCTCGGTGAGGAACCTTATGCTGAGTTTAAAAAGTTTGAACCGGGCGATATAGTCGGAGTAAAGGGATACATGTTCAGGACGCAGATGGGTGAGGTCTCGATACATGCATCATCTGTGATTTTGCTGTCCAAGAACCTTCAGCCTCTTCCCGAGAAGTTCCACGGACTTACGAACACGGATCTTCGTTATCGTCAGAGATATGTTGATCTGATCATGAACGATGTATCAAAGGATACGTTCATCAAAAGGTCGAAGATCATATCCACGATCCGTAAGTATCTTGACGGTGAGGGATTCATGGAAGTCGAGACACCGATGCTCGTTGCAAATGCAGGTGGAGCAGCTGCAAGACCTTTTACAACACATTTTAATGCGCTTGACGAAGATCTGAATCTGCGCATCTCGCTCGAGCTGTATCTGAAGAGACTCATAGTCGGTGGTCTTGAGAGGGTATATGAGATCGGCCGTGTATTCAGAAATGAAGGACTTGATACGAGACATAATCCCGAGTTCACTCTTATGGAGCTCTATCAGGCATACACGGATTATAACGGTATGATGGATCTGACCGAGAATATGTTCAGATATGTCGCGCAGGAAGTGCTCGGTACTACAAAATTTAAATACGGTGATACCGAATTTGATTTTGGCAAACCGTTTGAGCGTATCACGATGCTCGATGCAGTAAGAAAGTATGCGGGGATTGATTTTGACGAAGTTCCCGATACCGAAGCGGCCAAGAAGCTTGCAGATGAGCGTGATATACATTATGAGCCCTATCATACAAAGGGTGATATCATCAGCCTGTTCTTCGAGGAATATGTGGAAGATAAGCTGATCCAGCCTACTTTTGTAATGGATCATCCTGTTGAGATATCTCCTCTTACCAAGAGAAAACCCGACAGGCCGGATCTCGTTGAAAGGTTCGAACTGTTCATCAACACATGGGAAATGTGTAATGCATACTCAGAGCTTAACGATCCCATTGATCAGAGGGAAAGATTCGCGGCGCAGGATGCTGCTGCGGCAGCAGGCGATGAAGAAGCCAATCACACGGATGAGGATTTCCTGAATGCATTAGAGATCGGTATGCCGCCTACGGGAGGAATCGGTTACGGTATCGACAGACTGACGATGCTGCTTACCGACAGTCCGGCTATTCGAGATGTATTATTGTTTCCGACTCTCAAGAGCGTGAACTGAAAAAACTCAGTAAAATCAATGGTTTGCGGCACTTCAGTGGCTTGGAAGTAACACAGAAGTCACACATTTTTCAAACCTTGTGAATACGGATTAGGACGAATTTACAGGGTGTACCGGATAATCAATCGAATATTTTGCAAAATCAAGGACACTTTCTAAAAGAGAAATCTTTTGAGAGTGTCCTTTTGTTATGGTCAAACAAATTTTTGCAAGGAGGAAGTGCCATGAAAACATGTACAGCGACAGGTGCAGGCAGAGCGATTATGAGAATAACCGTTCCCGAAATGAGACAGAGATTATACCCAATTCGAGGAGGAATGAAAGAGTATGTTAAAAGTAAGAGTTTCGGGACCAACCTACGAGCTGAAAGATTATCTAGAACACATGGAAAAAGACAAGGTGTACCAGATCACAAGCCAATCAAAGCCCTTAAAGAATAAGGGAACCAACAAGATCTTCCGAGTATTCTCGGATGTTGACAAGAGGACAAAAATAGAAGCCCGCAAGAGACAGGGCAACAGATAAAGAAAACAGGAGGAACGATTATGGCAAAAGTAATCGCAGTAGCCAATCAAAAAGGGGGAGTCGGGAAGACAGCATTGGCAAGCAATCTCGGTGTCGGTCTTGCCATGAACAACAAGAAAGTTTTGGTTATCGACGCTGATCCCCAGGGTAATCTGACATCCAGTCTCGGTATTGACAATGCAGACGAACTGGAGAACACGCTTGCTTCATTCATAGAGCGTGAGATCAATGAAGAGCCGATAGAGCCTTCGGACTATATTCTTCATAATGAAGAGGGCGTAGATATCATGCCTTGTAACATTAAACTTGCAGGAATGGACTACATGATAATGAATGCTTTAAGCAGGGAGCATCTGCTGGATGCCTTCGTCTCAAGTGTGAGGGACGAATACGACTATATACTTATTGATTGTTCACCGAGTCTTAATCTTGTAACGATCAATGTTCTGACAGCGGCTGATTCAGTGATCATTCCGGTGGAAGCATCTTATCTTTCTATGGCTGGTCTTCAGCAGCTCCTGTCCTCGATAGGTTCCACCAAAAGGAAACTGAACAGGAAGCTTGATGTCGAGGGCATCGTTATCAATAAGGTAAATACCCGTACCAACCATGAAAAGGATATCATAGATAAGCTCCGTGAAGCCTATGGAAGTCAAATCAGGGTCTTTGATGTCATGATCCCTGAGTCCGTAAGGGCAAAGGAATGTACGGCCTATGGAATCAGCATATATAAGCATGATCCGAGAGGCAAGGTCGCAAAGGCTTTTGAAGAGCTGACAAAGGAGGTGCTGGCGTATGGCTGCTAAGAGAACACTTCCGGACAGGGTTCAGCTTAAAGGATTGGATTCACTTTTTGGAATTGATCAGGAACAGAGCGGACAGGTGCTCGATGTCCCGATAGGTGAGCTTTTCCCATTTCAGAATCATCCCTTTAAGGTGTTGGATGATGAAAAGATGGCACAGACTGTGGAGAGTGTCCGTGATAATGGGATTATTGTTCCTATCATGGTACGCAACAGACCGGAGGGTGGTTATGAAGTGATATCCGGCCACAGACGCAAACATGCTGCAGAGATTGTCGGTCTTAAGACAGTTCCGGTTATCATAAGGGATCTGACCGATGATGAAGCTGTGATTGCCATGGTGGACGCTAATCTTCAGAGAGAAGAGATCCTGCCAAGCGAAAAAGCATTTGCGTTCAAGATGAAACTTCAGGCTGTATCCAGAGTAAAGGGGCGTCCGAAAAAAGAGGGACAAGTTGTCCCTAATTTTCAAGGAATGAAATCTACGGAGGTTGTTGCGGAAGGAACCGGGGAAAGCTACAAGCAGATTCAGAGATATATTCGTCTTACGGAGCTTCTACCAGATTTGCTGGATATGGTTGATAACAAGAAGATCAAATTCAATCCGGCGGTTGAGCTATCATACATAACTCCGAATGAGCAGTCTCTCCTGCTTGAAGTTATGAAGGAAGATGATGTTGTTCCATCGCTTTCACAGGCACAGCAGATCAAGAAGCTGTCACAGGAAAAATCGTGTACAAAGGAAGAATTACATGCCCTGCTTGCGGTCGCAGGAATCAAGGAAAGAAATATAGTGATCAAACATGAGATCATCATGCAGTATTTCCCGGCAGATGTAAGTGATGCCGAAGTGGAAAGCCTTATCGTGAGACTCCTTTCCGAATATCGTAAGAAGCACGGAGGTGTGTAAAATGCCAAAGTTTGATTACGACTATTACTCCGGTGCGGAGAGTGAACAGTTCCGATTTCTGAAAATACCGAAGGTGTTTTTCGAGGATCCTGACTACTGGGATTTAGGTCTTGCAGAATGTATCCTATACGGCTTCCTGCACGAACAGGTGGCATTATCCAAGGAGAACG
The DNA here is from genome assembly GCA_045117595.1 of Lachnospiraceae bacterium. Taxonomy (GTDB): domain Bacteria; phylum Bacillota; class Clostridia; order Lachnospirales; family Lachnospiraceae; genus UBA2868. Next base: position 7,539 of record JBGUNV010000059.1, on the reverse strand, counting down.
GATGGGTTGATGAAGCAGGAAAAACCTATGTCATAAGAACGCTGGAATCCATACAGAAGCTCTTTCACGATTGCAGTGCGGATAAGGCAAGGTCAACTCTGAAGAATCTCATAGACTTTGGGCTTATCGAGAAAAAACGCAGAGGACAGGGCAAACCGGATATCATCTACGTGAAGAACTTTGTCAGTAAGAAGTCGGAAATATCGTCCTCTGAAAAAACGGGTGACTGTGGAAAACTTTTTTCTGAAACAGGAAAAACCGATGTCTTGAATGATGAAAAACCAATCTCTAGAGATGGGGATTTCCTCGTTCTTGAAGTGGGAAATTCCGCACCAATAGATCATAATAATAATTTAAAAAATATTATTGAGCCTAATCATAATCTTATCCAGGTTACTGGTAATACTACAGAGGCGGCTGAGCCTGTGGATAACTCGGGATGGGATGAGGATAGGGTTCGAGAAGACATTGAACAGATTAAGGCAAATATCTATTACGACGAGATGTCTTCAAGGTACAGGGCAGAATATAATGACCGTTACGATGAGTTGTTTAAGACCATGGTTGATATGATTGCCGGAAAAAGAAAGTCGCTTAGGATCGGTGATACAGAATATCCTCAATGGCTTGTCCGTGAAAGAGTGCTGTCGTTGACAGCCAGCAACGTTGAATACGTTATGGGGATGATAGCTGATAACCTTGGAAAGATCTACAATATGCGCAAGTACATGATGGCTGCTCTCTTTAACGCCCCTACCACGATGGACAATTATTACACCCAGCTCGTACATCACGATATGCACAGCGAGGAATGGTTTGAAATGCTTGAAAAGAGAAAGTGTGAGGAAGAAGCAAGGTTTGATATGCAGGTAGAGGAAACGGAAGCCAGACAGGCAGGAATAGAGCTTAGGATAGAGCGGGATGAAATGAGGAGGGCAGCTAATGAGTGAAAAAGTATCAGATGTAGTTTTCAAGATCTTAATACCGATACTGGCGATCAGTTTCATGGTGCTGTTCTGTTATCCGGTCTGCAATAAGCCGGAGGGCTTTGATTATTTCCTGTTTTGGATTCTTGTGGGTTTTCCCTTTGGAATCAGACGGATGTGGTTGTGGCTGATACCAAGGAATTATGGAATTGCAGGGTCTTTGGGAGTCATGGCTCTTAATTGCATTGTCGGTGGGATCATCGGCGGTTTTGTGGCAATCATAACTCTGATAAAAGTCATGGTGACAACCGGGCAGATCATAACGGGGAGGTTGTGATGGAATGAAAGAAAGCTTAGCGGAGAAATGTCCGCAGCTTGCCGGGGAATGGAGCAATAGAAATCTTCCGCTTATGCCATCTGAGGTTACGATAGGTTCCCATAAGCGTGTATGGTGGAAAGGCTCCTGTGGTCACGAATGGCAGGCGATAGTAAAGAACAGGGTAAATGGTTCTGACTGTCCTTATTGCAGTGGCAATCAGCTTCTGAAAGGGTTTAACGACCTTGCTACGCTGAAGCCGGAGCTTGTATCGGAGTGGTCGGAAAGAAATCATCCGCTTATGCCGGATATGGTTTTATCCTGCACAAATAAATACGTATGGTGGAGCTGCATTCACGGTCACGAATGGATTGCGAAAATTGCAGACAGGTACTATGGGAGCCAGTGCCCTTATTGTGAAGGACATCTGCTGTACAAGGGTTTTAACGACCTTGCAAGTAATTATCCTGAGCTTGCGGCTGAGTGGTCAGAAAAAAACGCTCCGAAGCAGGCTGATGAAGTATTCCCGAAATCACGGGAAAATGTATGGTGGAAGTGCCGTGTATGCGGATATGAATGGAGAGCTGTGATAGACAGCCGTGTGAAAGGTTCTTCCTGTCCCATATGTGCTGACAGGGTTGTGGTAGGTGGTATCAACGACCTTGCTACAACTGATCCGGATCTTATATCCGAATGGGATTATGACCGTAATAATATGATCACGCCGGAGCAGGTCAATCGTAATTCCCTGCGAATCGTCTGGTGGAAATGCGGTCACGGTCACAGGTGGAGGGCTAAAATAGCGGACAGGGCGATAGACAATGAACCTTGTCATATATGCAGGAAAGCATTTGAAAAGGAGTTCCCTGATATCCTGTTGCGATACTGTTTATCACAGGCGGGATATGGGGTTGCTATAGATGAAGAGGAACTGATCGGAATACCTCTTGCAAATTATATAAGGGAAAGAAATGCGGTTATTGAATTCTCAAAACCGTTTTACAATACAAAGGACGGATATCGTCGGGAGTATGCGAAGACACAGCTTTGCAGGAATGCAAGGATAAAGCTGATACGCATACTTAGACAGAGAGACAAGGAGTTTGAGGATTGTGTAAACATCACTCGTCTTGATGATTCAGATGAAGCACTGGCAGATGCAATAGACCTGGCACTTCATATTTTACGGATTGAGGTCGAGCATGATGTGAGAAAAGACCGGACATATCTATTCAGTAGATATACAGATGTAAATTCTTTGTAAAACTTTTTGAAAGTTGCGCCAAACGCAACAAGAAAGTGTTATGCTTCTGGACGAAGTCCAGAAGCAGGGACAAATAACAAAACAATGCAGCGATAGGGCAGTTATGAGAGAAATCTTGTAGCGGCCCTTTTTTATTTGCAAAAAAGGAGGATGGCATGGCAAAGGACATAGAATCGCTTGTAGAAAAAGAAGTTCAGAAAGGCTCGACACCGCTTGTGTTTGACAGCCTTATTGTTCCGGTATAGGGCTTTCGTGAGATTGACAGCAGAGAACGACTTATGAATGTTCTTCAGTATCTTCTCAGGGTAAAGGAACACAGGAAGCTGATATGGAATGATACTCTCTCTGCCAACAATGTTTACATGGATGTATTCCTTGGAAAGAGAGATTTTCACAGAGCTGCGCTTATTACCGGAAGAGAAGAAATCTATCAGCATATCAACTGGCATGGAGGAAATCTGAAACCGGATTACAATGGCAAAACCGTCATAGAAACGGATATCTGTGCTTTTTCCATAGCAGAGGATGAATTGGAAAAATGCAGAAAGACCTATGAGGGAAAAGATGCCTATTCTTTCTATTTTGGAAAATATCAGATTCGCTCACTCTATGCGAATTGCCTTGAATACAGAAAGAATATGGCACGGGATGAGGATAAATCCCATGCGGCTGATGATGGTACACAGCAGGCGGGTTATGGAAAATATACAGAGCTTTTTAGGCTGAACGATGATGTGATACGTGATGTGCTGTTCCAGTGCCTTCTGTTGGATGACTTGAAGATCGAGGACGGTACGATATTTGCAAATCCTTACACCATTTATCTTTTGAATTAAAAGTCCTGCGGGACGGAAAGGAACTATATGAGAAGACTATATTTACGGAGGCTGCTGGTGCCTCCCTGGCTGTGATCATTACCGGTGAATAAAAGAAAGACAGGAGGATTATGATGCAGGAAGAAGTAACACAAAAATCCATTGCCCTTGTGATCAGAACCTCCAAACTGACCGCCGATGTGCTTAAGAAGGCGATGCTTGCATATCTCAATCACCTGAAGAACAAGCAGAACAACTGGCACGGAAAGATTTCCGTTCGTAAGCTCATGGGCAAGGATCAGGGTGCGAATACCATGGAGATAACGGAGAACAACATCAAATCTTTTGAGCGTGTTGCGAAGAAGTATAATGTTGATTTTGCCGTGAAAAAAGACAAGACCGTGGATCCGCCGAAGTACGTTGTTTTCTTCAAGGGCAGGGATGCTGACGTGATTGCGATGGCATTCAAAGAATTTGTGCATGGTAACGAAAAGAGGCAGAACCGTGAATCCGTAAGGGATAGGCTGAACCGTTATAAGGAACTCTGGACTCAAAATATGAATAGGGAACGCGCCAGAGAAAAATCCAAGGATCGGGGACAGAGCCTATGAGTAAGGTAGTAGATGGAATTGTAAAAGACCTGAAAAATATCCCTGAATCCATACGGAAAAAGATGAAAGGCACGGATACGAAGAAGCTGATACGGATGAGCATACCGTATGTACTGGTCGGATATGTCTGCGATAAAGCGGCATGGATGTTCAGACAGACAAAAGGGGATTTATTCCTGAGGCTCATGGACGCAGCTGCAAGGCTGGGAGAGGCATTTACCAATCCTTTGCCGAGCTTCAATCCAATGGATCTGCTTTTTGGAGTGGCGTGCGGAGTGGGTTTTCGCTTGATTGTATATTTCAAGGCGAAGAACGCAAAGAAGTTCAGACACGGAGTGGAGTATGGAAGCGCAAGATGGGGAAATGCAAAGGATATCGAACCTTACATGGATCCGGTATTCGAGAACAATATCATATTAACGGCAACAGAGCGGCTGATGATGTCAGGAAGACCAAGCTCACCGAAATATGCCAGGAATAAGAACATCCTGGTAATCGGCGGAAGTGGTAGTGGTAAGACAAGATTTTTTGTGAAACCGAACCTGATGCAGATGCACAGTTCCTATGTAGTCACAGACCCGAAAGGCACAGTTTTGATCGAGTGCGGCAGGATGCTCCAAAAGGGCATTCCGATGGTCGGAGATGACGGAAAAATCAAGAAGGATGATAAGGGAAAAACCATCTATCAGCCATATAAAATAAAGGTTTTGAACACTATTAACTTCGCACGTTCCATGCACTACAACCCCTTCGCCTACATTCGTAGCGAGAAGGATATCTTAAAACTGGTGAATACGATCATAGTAAACACAAAGGGTGAGGGCCAGCAGTCCGGGGAGGATTTTTGGGTGAAAGCCGAGAAGCTGTTATATACGGCATACATCGGCTTTATCTGGTATGAGGCTCCGGAAAGTGAGCAGAATTTCTCCATGCTCATTGATATGATCGACGCCAGTGAGGCAAGAGAGGACGATGAAAGCTTCAAAAATCCTGTGGATTTGCTCTTTGATGAGCTTGAAGCAGAGAAGCCGAATCACTTTGCGGTTCGCCAATATAAAAAATATAAATTGGCCGCCGGCAAGACCGCTAAAAGTATCTTGATTTCATGCGGTGCAAGGCTTGCACCGTTTGATATTGCAGAGCTTCGGGAGCTTACCAGTTACGATGAACTGGAGCTTGATAAGCTGGGAACAGAGAGGACGGCATTGTTCGTAATCATCTCCGATACGGATGATACTTTCAACTTTATCGTCAGTATCATGTACACTCAGCTGTTCAATCTGCTCTGCGAAATAGCGGACAATGTTTATAACGGGAGACTGCCGATCCATGTACGATGTCTTTTGGACGAGTTCGCCAACATCGGCCAGATTCCCAAGTTTGAGAAGCTGATAGCGACCATCAGATCGCGAGAAATATCGGCTTCTATTATTTTGCAATCGAAGTCCCAGCTCAAGGCTATTTATAAGGACAATGCGGACACCATCGAGGGCAACTGCGACACAACCCTGTTTTTGGGAGGCAAGGAAAAAACGACCTTGAAAGAAATGGCAGAAATCCTCGGTAAAGAGACCATCGACCTTTATAATACCTCGGACACAAGAGGTACGAGTCAGTCCTACGGTCTGAATTATCAAAAGACAGGTAAGGAACTCATGAGCCAGGATGAGATAGCTGTCATGGACGGCGGTAAATGTATCATGCAGCTGAGAGGCGTGAGACCTTTTTTCTCAGACAAGTTCGATATAACGCAGCATAAGCAATACAAGAAGCTGTCCGATTTTGACAAGAAAAATGAATTTGACATTGAAAAATATGTCAAGAATCTCTGCCATGCGGTGGTAAAGCCGGATGACAAGATGGATGCGGCATATGAATATGATGCCGAAACAGGAAAAATTGAACAGGTACAAGGCAAAACGGAGGAGAAATCCCAAACCTGAGCCGGAGCCACACTTACAACTTCATAGGATGAAGCTAAACGGATCCTTGCGGATAAACCTGATGCGGATTCTACCTAAAAGGAAACAGACGATGAGCGCCTACCAAGCAAACATCATCGCCTGTCCCTGCGGGAATGGCATAACCAGACCCTGCGTTCATTTTATCAGATACGTGCGACAGTCGCACATATTAAGTATAGATGAAGCAGGGTATTTTTATGCCTTCCAAAAGAACAGTAAACAATATCAAACATTTGGAAGGAGGATAACCCAAGAGTAAAATTTTTTGGGTTTCAAGAATCATGGCTTTTTTTACTAATAGCGTAACTGCACTCAAAACCGTCGTAACCGCCATTGGAGCGGGCGTTGCCGTATGGGGCATCATCAACCTGCTTGAAGGATACGGCAATGATAACCCCGGTGCTAAATCACAGGGAATTAAGCAGCTGATGGCGGGCGGAGGTATCGTAATCATCGCCCAGACGGTGATCCCTCAGCTTACAACCCTCTTCTCATAAGGAGAAGAAAGCGATAGATGAACACTATCGTTGAAAAGATTACCGAACTCATAAAGGAAATGCTGCAAGGTTGGGTAATGTCTAACCTCGAAGGGATGTTTACCGATGTCAACGACAAGGTAGGCACTATCGCCGGAGAGGTTAGCCAGACTCCCAGCGCATGGAACGCAGGTATTTTCAACATGATCAAGAATTTGTCAGATACGGTCATCATACCGATAGCCGGGATTATCATAACCTATGTGCTGTGTTATGAACTGATAACGATGGTAATAGACAAGAACAACATGCATGAATTCGATACCAGCCTTTTCTTCAGATATCTTTTCAAGGCTTGCATAGCAGTAATGCTTCTTAGCAAGACCTCTGATATCGTCATGGCGATCTTCGATGTGGGCGGTCATATGGTTAATCAGGCCGCAAGCACCATTACGGGTTCAACTGCGTTGAATGTCGGAGCCACCATCCAGTCCATGTTCTCATCACAGCTATCCACCATGGAGATAGGGGAACTGATCGGTCTTGGCATAGAAACGATGTTCTGCAGCTTTTGTATGAAGATCATGTCCGTTTTGATCACCGTCATTTTATACGGGCGCATGATAGAAATCTATCTTTATGTTTCGGTAGCACCGATGCCATTTGCAACCCTTGTGAACAGGGAGTGGGGAAGCATCGGAACCAACTATATCAAAGGATGCGTGGCACTGGCTTTCCAGGGATTTTTCATCATGGTATGCGTTGCGATATACGCAGTATTGGTGAATGCAGTAGCGGTAGCTTCTAACCTGCACTCAGCATTATGGCAGGTGATGGCTTATACCGTAGTGCTTTGCTTTACCCTGTTTAAGACCGGTTCGCTCGCAAAGAGCATACTACATGCTTCATAAAAACGGAGGTGAGAATCGGCATGGCAATCGCAGTAGATGTGGCAAAAGACCCCAAGGCGATAAAGAGCAAGTTCATTGGGAACTTCACGAAGCGTCAGGTCATTTGCTTTGGAGCAGCTGCTGTGGTGGGAGTACCATTTTATCTTCTGACAAGAAAGGTAATCGGGATGGACGTGGCTGCCCTCATGATGGTGGCAGTCATGCTCCCGTTCTTCTTTATAGCAATGTATGAAAAGGACGGAGTGCCTGCGGAACA
>JBGUNV010000058.1:0-8174 GCA_045117595.1 Lachnospiraceae bacterium | reverse complement strand
TGCATATACGTATGCCATCCTGACGGTACCGACCGCTCAGAAAGAGCAGGTATATTACCTGTTTGAAGGGTGCGCATTTGATTTTTCACTTGTAGACATGTTTGAGGGGATATTCGGAACATCCGGACCCGGCAGTGCCGTTGCCATGATACTTGCGTCTCTTCTGGCGCTTATCCTGGCAGGCTGTGTGGCGGGCTTTTTCTCTTATCTTATCGGTATTCCCGTACTTCGCCTTAAAAGTGATTATCTGGCAATAGCTACTCTCGGATTTGCAGAGATCCTTAGGGCTATCTTCCAGTGGCAGAAGCTCGGAAAGGTCACGAACGGAGCCAATATGATCAAGGGATTCCCGACATTTTCGGATTTTAACATAACGGGTCCTTCGGGAAATGTGATACTCAGGCTCTCGACATTTGTTCCTTTTCTGGTATCATCACTGTGCATTCTGCTGATAGTGTTACTGATAAGGTCGTCCTACGGAAGGGCGTTCATGTCCATAAGAGATGATGAGGTCGCTGCGGAGGCTATGGGTGTAAACCTGTTCAAACATAAGATGATGTCGTTTGTGATATCAAGCTTTTTTGCCGGAGTCGGCGGTGCTCTTTTTGCCATGTATGTTGCAAATGCTCAGGCTAAGGCTTTTACTTCGGTGATGACATATGAGATACTGCTGATCGTTGTTATCGGAGGTATCGGTTCGGTAAGCGGAAGCGTGCTCGCGACATTTTTGTATGTGGCGTGTTCCGAATGGTGGCTCAGGTTCCTTGACAGTGAGCAGTATATAGGAAGTTTCAAGGTGCCTCTTCTGCGCAATGGATTCAGAATGGTAGTATTTTCCGTCGTTATCATGGTTATAGTATTGTTCTTCTCTCAGGGAATCATGGGTAATAATGAAATAAACCTCGGAGCGCTCATCGGTAAGTTGTCCCCGAAGAAGGAAAGGAAACAGTAGGTTATGGGAAACGCTTTACATCTGGAAAATCTGACGATGCAGTTCGGTGGAGTCGTTTCTGTAAATAACCTTTCCATCGACGTTCCGGAACATCATATAATTGCTCTGATAGGGCCTAACGGCGCAGGCAAGACAACGGCTTTTAACTGTATTACCGGTGTATACCAGCCTACTAACGGTCTTATCGAATTCATGGGGAAACCCATGGTAAGGAATCATCCGTCACGCAAAATGCTGAAGTCGTATAAGGGTGAGGATGCAGGCAAGTTTGCAAACGATGCGGTGCTTTCCCCCACACCCGATCAGATCACGGGCCTCGGGATCGCAAGGACGTTTCAGAATATCCGTCTGTGGAAGAGCATGACGGTATTTGAAAATGTTCTTATCGCAAAACACCAGCATGCACATCAGAATGTTTTTTCCGCTACGTTCCGCAAGAATCTTGCGGAAGAGAAAAGGATGCGGGATGAGACAATGGATCTTCTGGTTGAGCAGGGACTTGATATATACAAGGATGAGCTGGCGGTAAGTCTTCCCTACGGACTTCAAAGGAGACTGGAGATAGCGCGGGCTCTTGCGACCAATCCCAAACTGCTGCTTCTCGATGAGCCGGCAGCCGGAATGAATCCTCAGGAGACGGCGGAGCTTGCGGATTTTGTCCGCCAGATCAGGGAGAAATATGATCTTACGGTTTTTCTTATCGAGCATCATATGGATCTCGTCATGAATGTTTCGGATTATATATATGTCATTGATTTCGGAAGTGAGATAGCAAGGGGAGTGCCGCAGGAAGTTCAGAACAACCAGCGCGTGATAGAAGCGTATCTGGGTGTAGCGGATGAGGAACAGGTATGAGTGAACAGGTATTGCAGATAGAAGATCTGAAGGTAAGCTACGGCGGCATCGAAGCGGTCCGCGGTATCAGTTTTGATGTAAAGGCAGGTGAGATCGTAACTCTCATAGGAGCAAACGGTGCCGGGAAAAGTTCGACTCTTCGGACGATATCCGGACTTGTCAGGCCGGCCGGAGGAAAGATCATGTTTGCCGGCGACGATATAACCGGGATGGATCCGACCCAGATAGTGCAGAAGGGTCTGATGATGGTTCCGGAAGGCCGGAGGATCTTTCCGAATCTGACTGTTCTGGAGAATCTGAAGATCGGTGCATACTTAAGAAAAGATGATCTGGAAAAGGATATAGAAATGGTCTACGGATATTTTCCGAGACTTAAGGAGCGTTCATGGCAGGAGGGTGGTACACTTTCCGGAGGAGAGCAGCAGATGCTCGCGGTCGGCCGTGCGCTTATGGGACGCCCGAAGCTGCTCATGATGGATGAGCCTTCACTGGGACTTGCTCCTATCGTGGTTCAGGGGATATTTGAGATAATCCGTCAGATAAACGATGCAGGGACTACGGTACTTCTGATCGAGCAGAATGCCAATATGGCTCTTCATGTTGCCGACAGGGCCTATGTTATAGAAAACGGAAGGATATCAATGGAAGGTACGGGAGCCGAACTGCTTGCCGATGAAAAGGTCAGAGCTGCATATCTCGGCAGTACATCCGGCTGACGGAGGCAGACCTAATCTTTTTTACCGTAAAATTTCATGAACAACTGACCGTACATCATGATCAGGAGGGGGACGATCTGAAGAAGAACCCGGTTCCCCGAGTCGCCGACATCTTCGAGCAATACATCGCCTCTTCCGTAGGAGGCGGCAAGAACGATGAAGATATACCCGACTACCATGGTTATTATAAACTGCTCAGAGCTGTCCGAAGGACGGCTTTTTTGTTTGTACAGAATATGTAATGCCGCAAGCAGTACCGTTGCGGTTATAACGAAATACGGCAGCATTCCCCATCCGCTCTGACGGAAAAGGTTAGCATAAAAAGCCTGCAGGTTTCCGATATAGAGCGATCTGTTCCGTATGAACAGGACCATGTTTCCGAGGATCAGCATGATGATATACAGGTACTGAAGTTTTGCCCCTAACCGGCTCATGAGTTTCGGGAAAATAAAGAGCAGATACAGTGAACATGCGATCAGAAGTCCGACAAGGAGAACCGCCTTCACCGGAGTCAGGAATGTGTATATGTTATCCGACAGATTATACAGTGTATAGATACGGATGCAGTAACATCCGAACAGTACGCTTACGGGAATCGTAACATAAGCTGCGAGTTCCCTGTTTATGCCGGTATACAGGCTGATACAGATAACAAGCCAGACGACGAACAGTGTTCCCTCCATACGCAGCAGCGCGAGGGCAGTCATCATGACCGCGCATGTAGCGATACCTGTGTGTTCGTTATCGAGTGCGGCATATGCCGATATAAAGAACAGTTCCATGAAATACATGTTGGCCAGCGCCCAATGCGAAAGTATCATAAACGGAGTGGATACAGCGAGAAGGACGGTTACAAGGCAGGCAGATACGGCAGCCTCCCGGGGAGACATGTACCGCTTTGCCGTATCATATGCACATGAACCGAAGAATACCAGGAAATTGATATGGAAGAATTCCCTGATACCGAATGAATCACCGAATCCGAACAGGGCAGGCAATGTATCGATGCAAACACTTCCGAGTCCCGTATCCGTCAGGAAGAAATCAAACTGATCCCGAAGTCCCCTGTAGAAGACTATCGCATCGGGGTATCTCTTGAAATAGTACATCGTATCGTTTGAAATGGAGACCGGAGCAGCTCCCGATGAAGCAACAAGTGCGGTTGCAGCTACAGCGCAAACGGCAATGAGCATATGTTTTCCGATGGCGGGTGTAAGGCGGGAAAAGGCCCGTCTGTTAAGGTATACCGCAGCCGTGATCTCCAGTAACGCGGCAATGCATACCGTCCATACGGAATATGGGATCCCGGCTATCAGGAGTACATAGGCTGTTATGGAGAAAGCGGATAAGCCCACGGGGAAACAGAGCAGGACCCGCTTTATGGCGGATATGCCCGTTTTGCTGCAAAACAGATCACACAGTACGGCACCGAATGCAAAAACAGCAATGATAACCATACATTGTCGTATAAAATAAATCCCGGACAAACCGGCAATATATTCGGTTATAAGAGTGTCCAGTGTCATTTGGATATCACCTCGTCATAAAATGATTTGGAGGCTATATAGTAGCTTTCCGTATCATGATAGTCTTCATGCTGCCAGATCACGACAAGTTCATCAGCATCGATGATGTCCTCGGGACATATATATACATGGCTGTCCCCGATAAAGGTGTTGTAAAACCAGTAGTAATAAAATCCGTTACCCCACTCTCCGTAATACGGAGTCAGCACAAACGTGTAACGCATCAGATCATTGGCCGGTCCCAGATCCTCGTAATATGCTTTCTGCTCATCGGAAAGCAAAACGTTGTTGAGGGAATCATCCTTTACTATGGCGGCATTATTGAATTCGAGGTACTGCCACATGTTCACGGCGTGATAGTAACAGTACAGCCAGTAATCTCCCGTATCTATGAAATTGCTCTCTTCATCCTCAACATCGGCTGTAGGGTCGTCAGCACTGCCGTCGGGACTGTCGTCGACCGTATATGCGTCGTTTGGAGTGTAAACGGTCCTGCCGTTAAGGAACTCATCCAGAAAGGCATCGGGGTACTCGCCCGTTTTAAGGAAATCCTTCTGATAGACCACCTGATCGGAAGGATGATAAAACTTCAGGATAAGGTCGATCGTACGGATATTATAGACAATAAAAAACATGATCATCCCGAGAACATAAAAAATCAGGATGATGCCTTTTCTCTTTTTTGTTTTAGGGATGCAAAGCGCGATAAATACTGCAAGAGTAAGGGCGCCGGCGATCAGTATCTTCATCGATAGAATTATATATCGGATAAGCATGCCGATTCAAGAAAAATGTATCGGAGGGCCGTATCGGGGCGCCTGTGGCAGGTTTCACCAAATGTTCACAATTTTTGTTAGCACTCACGCTTGACGAGTGCTAACAAATGTGATATAACATCCGTGTAAGCAGTAATACAACCCCCGATCCTTTTGCTCAATGCAGTTAAAAACGGACGGAGGTTCATAAGAAGGAGGAAATAATTATGATGATGCCCAGTATTTTTGGTGAAAATCTTTTTGATGATTTTTTTGACACTGTTTCAAGACCTATCAAGGCGATCAGACAGGCTCCGATACCTCAGGTGATGAGGACCGACGTAAAGGAGAGCGAAAAAGGCTTTACGCTTGACATCGATCTTCCCGGATACAAGAAGGAAGATATATCCGCTGAACTCAAAGACGGTTATCTGACGGTAAGTGCCAAGACAAGTGATGAGCACGAAGACAAGGAAGAGGACGGAACATATATCAGAAGAGAGAGGTCCTTCGGTAGCTGTTCGAGAAGCTTCTATATCGGTGAAGATATCGTGGATTCTGAGATCAAGGCTAAATTTGAGGACGGCATCCTGAGGGTATACGTTCCGAAGAAGGAGATAGAGCCTCCTGTTGAGACCAGAAAGTACATCTCCATAGAGGGATAAGTTCCGTTTTTCGTTGACAAACATGGGATGCTGTAATATATTTTACTAGAGTGTTTGCTCGTAAAACAGTGTCTTATGGAGGATAAAAATGGAAAAAAGAGTAGATAAGAATCTCTATGTATGGTTATTTGCATGGTTCCTCGGCTCATTTGGAGTTGACAGATTCGTAAGAGGTCAGGTCGGATTCGGAATACTTAAGCTTATCACTATCGGTGGATGCGGTATCTGGGCTCTGATCGACTGGATCATTGCACTTACCAAGGCTTACGGAAGCACAGCGTTCGGAAATGAGACAGAGATCGTATTCATTGACGGACTGTATGCCAAATAATCGGATAAGATGATTGTTAAGATGCAGCCTGCCGTTTAGCAGGCTGCATTTTTCGTTTTCAGATCGGTTAAGTATTCGGGAAATATAAGTTTGACAGATCATTTTGATAAAAAGAATATTAAACAGTATATCCTGATAGCCGGTGTGCTTGTGCTCTTTTTTATTCTGGCGCTGCTTGGGATCTACAGATGTCCGCTTGAGTTTATATTCGGTATTCCATGTCCTCTGTGCGGCATAACGAGAGCATTTGTTTCGGCATTTTGCGGTGACTTTGAAGCTACTTTTTATTATCATCCCCTGTGGCCGGTAGTTGCTCTTGTCATAGTGTTTTATTTTCTTGCCTGGCTGGGGGTTATCAGACCGTCGGAAAGGATATCCGGTGTGGTTCTGAGTTTGTTTTGCATTTTGCTTATCTTATGTTTTGTCTGGAGACATGTGTCGGGATCGGAGATAGTCAGGATCGATTTTGGTTCATCTGCGCTGTACAGATTCCTTCACTTTTTTGTATAATAGGTCAAAAAGGTTTAAGAGGTACGGATTATGTTTTATCTGATCGCGGGGTCGTGGGCCCCGTATATTCCGGTGATCGGAGTGATATTCGCCTTTGTGGCAACGATAATACTGATGAAGGTATGTTCATCGAAACTGCCCCAGGACCAGGGCAGGGCATTTGCCGTAGAGGGAACACTTTCGAAAGGGAAGGTCAGAGGCGCCGGGCTGGTGTTCGTTCTGGTATATATTCTGACCATGCTTGTATATGATACTTTGAGCACGGAGAAGACTGTATATCTTGCGGTTATCGCGGCGACCATGCTGACGGGGTATTTTGATGATGCCTCGGAAAAACCGTGGAGCGAATATTTAAAAGGTGCACTGGATCTCGGCCTTGGAGTGATCGTAGCGGTCACCTATCTGTATAATCACGGCAATATGTTTATGATCATGCCGATAACCGGGATAAGTGTTACGATACCTTATCCTCTTGCCGGACTGCTCATAGTCATACTTGTATGGGTATCGATCAATGTCACCAACTGCACCGATGGTGTGGACGGTCTGTCGGCGACACTTACGATCATCACGCTTGGCAGTTTTGCTTCATTTACGGATGTCTGCGGATATTTCGCAGATGATCATTTTATTGTATATTTTATCGTTGTCCTTGTGGCATACCTGTGGTATAACGCCAATCCGAGTTCCATGCTCATGGGTGATGCCGGAAGCCGCGCCATGGGTATGATGATAGCGATAACCGCGTTGATATCCGGTTATCCGCTGATGTATATTCCGCTTGCGCTTGTGATGATACTTGACGGCGGTCTTGGCCTTCTGAAGGTTGCGCTCCTGCGCTTTTTAAAGATCAGGATACTGTCCAACACCAGATGCCCTCTTCATGATCAGGCCAGGAAGGTCAGCGGATGGTCAAATACACAGGTTGTGTTCAGATTTGCGATCATACAGTTTATCATATGTGCGCCGTTTGTTATGTTGTTTAAGAATTATTAGGAGGTTATGAAAAATGACTAAGGTTGATATTATTTCGGGATTTTTGGGAGCGGGCAAGACAACGCTCATAAAAAAACTGCTTGCCGAGGTTTATGCCGGACAGCAGATAGTGCTTATAGAAAATGAATTCGGCGAGATCGGTATTGACGGCGGATTTCTCAAGGAAGCCGGGATCAATATAACCGAGATGAACAGCGGCTGTATATGCTGTTCGCTGGTGGGCGATTTTGCAACGGCTCTTAAGAAAGTGGTTGACGAGTACCATCCCGACAGGATCGTCATAGAGCCGTCCGGAGTCGGAAAGCTGTCTGATGTGGAAAATGCCGTTATGAACGTTGCCGATGAGGCGGGACTTGAGATCGCGACGGCAACAACAGTGGTTGATGCCAAGAAAGCCAAAGTATATATGAAAAATTTCGGAGAATTCTTCAACAATCAGGTGGAGACGGCAAGATGTGTCGTTCTTTCACGTACGCAGGATGTTTCTGCAGATAAGCTTGATGAGGTCGTAAATCTTATAAGAGAGAAGAATCATGAGGCATCACTTATCACCACACCCTGGGATGATATCGAAGGTTCCGTGATATTCGGGGCGATGAGCGATGCAAAAGCACTCGAGCATGAACTTGAGCTTGAGCATCATCACCATCATCATGACCATGACGATGATGAGGAGTGCAGCTGCGGACATCATCACGACCACGACCATGAACATGAACATCATCATGATCATGATCACGAGCATCATCACCACCATCACGATCATGATGCGGATGAAGTGTTCACGAGCTGGGGCGTTGAGACTGTAAAGAAGTTTGGAAGAGACGAACTGGCGGGTATTCTTGAAAAACTGGCTGACGGTAATGAG
>JBGUNV010000057.1:0-5688 GCA_045117595.1 Lachnospiraceae bacterium | reverse complement strand
AACCCCAAGCTTTGGCGGGATATCTCACCGGAGACTTGATAACGGGGAGAGCCTTCAGTGGCCGTGTACCGATGAAAAGCATCCGGGGACACCGATACTCCATGTCGGGAAATTTGCAAGAGGGCTCGGCTGGTTTTATCCCGCTGTATACCGCCCGAGTGCCGAACTCCCCGACAGCGATTATCCTTATATTCTTATGACAGGACGTATTCTCTATCATTACAATACCAGGGCAATGACAGGTAAGACTCCGGGGCTGATGCAAAGAGAGAGCCATTCATTTATAGAAGTAAATGTTTCCGATGCCGCAAGACTCGGTATAGTGAACGGGGAGAAGATCAGGGTATCATCAAGAAGAGGAGCTGTCATATCTACAGCAAGGGTATCCAATAAGGTCTCACCCGGTGAAACATGGATGCCTTTCCATTTTCCCGACGGTAATGCCAATGTCCTTACCAATGCGG
Source organism: Lachnospiraceae bacterium (assembly GCA_045117595.1). Taxonomy (GTDB): domain Bacteria; phylum Bacillota; class Clostridia; order Lachnospirales; family Lachnospiraceae; genus UBA2868. Next base: position 5,224 of record JBGUNV010000057.1, on the reverse strand, counting down.
CTCTGGACGAGCATGCACATATACCCGAATATAAGGTATGTGCCGTTAATATGGAAAAGATATACTAAAACACAAGAAATCATTTGACTTTTGCGGTATCGGATGGTAAGATTGCATGGTATGCCGCACAGTGGGGTCATAAGCGATGTAACAAACATCCACCGAAGCTGGCGAGTAAATGATATAGGAGGTGCGATATGTACGCTATCATTGCAACAGGCGGAAAGCAGTATAAGGTTTCCGAAGGTGATACGATAAGAGTTGAAAAGCTTGGTGTGGAAGCCGGAGATACTGTTGAGTTTGATGATGTTCTTGCTATCGGCGGTGATAAGCTCTTGGTAGGCGATGACGTTAAGTCCGCATCCGTTTCGGCAACAGTTGTTGAGAACGGTAGAGGTAAAAAGGTTATCGTATACCGTTACAAGAGAAAGAGCGGTTATCACAAGAAGAACGGTCACAGACAAGCATACACCAAGGTTAAGATCGACAAGATCAACGCATAGTTTCAGGTGATGTTTTGGTTACGGCAACAATCGTTAAGGATCCATCCGGATATTTATCGTTTACATGCAGCGGACATGCCGGCTTTATGAAAAAAGGCAGGGATATAGTCTGTTCCGCGATCTCAATGTTAACGATCAATACGGCCAATTCAATCATGACGCTTACCGAAAGCGGTATAAATGTCAATGAGAATGACGGCTTTATATCATGGGAATTTACGGATAAGCCCGATGATGGAGCCACACTGTTGATGGATTCGCTTGTTTTGGGACTTAAGTCCATTGAAGAAGACTACAAAGGGAAATATTTAAAACTGGTGATCGAGGAGGTGTGATATGATACGTTTAAACCTTCAGTTATTTGCTCATAAAAAGGGAATGGGATCCACCAAGAACGGCAGGGATTCCGAAGCCAAGAGACTTGGAGCCAAGAGAGCTGACGGACAGTTCGTTAAGGCCGGTAATATTCTTTACAGACAGCGCGGGACCAAGATTCATCCCGGTGTGAACGTAGGACGCGGCGGAGATGATACATTGTTTGCGACTGTTGACGGAGTTCTCCGTTTTGAGAGAAAGGGACGAGACAGGAAGCAGGCTTCCGTTTATCCCGTAGAGCAGTGATTGTTAAGGTCTCAGGGCATTTTGCTTTGAGACCTTTTTTAAGAGGATTTTCTGATGTTTGCTGACAGGGCAAAGATATATATAAGAAGCGGCAAGGGCGGCGATGGTCATGTTTCCTTCAGAAGGGAAAAATATGTTGCCAACGGAGGACCGGACGGCGGTGACGGTGGCAAAGGCGGAGATGTTATCGTTGAAGTTGACGAGGGCATGAATATGCTCACGAACTACCGTCATGTCAGAAAATACTGTGCCGGTGACGGGGAAAACGGCGGGAAACGCAACTGTAAGGGCAAGAACGGCAGGGATATAGTATTAAAGGTCCCGGCAGGTACCGTTTTCAAGGAATCCGAAAGCGGCAAGGTCATTATAGACATGTCGGGTGAAAACAAAAGAGTTGTTCTGTTAAAAGGCGGACTCGGAGGTAACGGGAACCAGCATTATGCAACACCGAGGATGCAGGCCCCGAAATATGCACAGCCGGGTCAGCCGGCCATGGAGCTTAATGTCGATCTCGAACTTAAGGTTATAGCAGATGTAGGGCTGATCGGTTATCCGAATGTCGGAAAATCAACACTTTTGTCTATTGTATCCAATGCCCGGCCCGAGATAGCCAATTATCATTTTACGACATTGTCACCGCATCTCGGGGTAGTCGATCTTGACGGTGGAACCGGATTTGTTATGGCTGATATCCCCGGACTTATAGAAGGCGCTGCCGAGGGAGCAGGTCTTGGACACGATTTTCTGCGTCATATTGAACGCTGTAAAATGTTCGTTCACATGGTCGATGCATCCGGATGCGAGGGAAGAGATCCGGTAGAGGATATATATGCCATCAACAGGGAACTTGCCGAATATAACAGGGAACTGTCTGACAGACCCCAGATTATCGCAGCAAATAAAACCGATGCGATACCTGACGGTGAAGACCCGGTGACAAGGATACGCGATGAATTCGGACCGAAGGGTTATAAGATCATTCCCATCTCAGCCGCAACTAAATCCGGAATAACCGAGCTTCTGAACGAGATCCGGGCAATGCTTGCGGATATCAGGACAAGTACGATAGTATTTAAGAGTGAATATACCCCGACAAGAGGGGATGACGGCGGTGCTTTCGAAGTTTATTATGATGAAAGGGAAGCCAAATATGTTGTTGAAGGTCCAAGGATCGAGAAGATGCTCGGATATACAAATCTCGATTCGGAGAAAGGTTTTTCGTTCTTCCAGAAATTTATGGATGAGAACGGAATACTTGATGAACTGAAGGAGCTCGGTATACAGGAAGGCGATACAGTCAGGTTATATGGTTGGGAGTTTGAATATTATGACTAGTAAACAGCGAGCCTATCTTAAAGGCATATCAAGTACATATGATCCGATCTTTCAGGTCGGAAAAGGCGGCATAACACCTGAAGTAGTTGATGCGGTAAGTGAAGCACTTGCAGCAAGGGAACTGATCAAGGTCAGCGTTTTAAAGAACTGCTTCGACGAGCCGAAGGAGATCGCACAGGTCTTAGCTTCCAGGACGAGATCCGAGATCGTCCACGTAATAGGTCGAAAAATAGTATTGTTCAGACAAAACAGCAAAAAGGAAGACAGAAAGATAATACTTCCGTTGGATTGATCATATGGCAGATAACGATACAGGTAATGAAACCTTATACAGAAAAAAAACAGGAATACTCGGTGGAACATTTAACCCGATCCATGTGGGTCATCTGATACTGGCCCAGAATGCACTTGAACACTGTAAACTCGACAAGGTGCTGATAATGCCGTCGGGATGTTCATATCTGAAAGATCCTGCAACGATAGTCGAAACCAGGCATCGCATTGAAATGACAAGACTTGCGATAGAAGGTAATCCCGGATTTGAACTGTCCCTGATCGAAACACAGCGCGAGGGGAATTCATATACGTTCGAAACTCTGGAGATATTATGCAGTAAACACCCGGATGTGAGGTTTTATTATATAGTCGGTGAGGATACCTTGTTCGGTATGGAAAAGTGGAAGAATCCCGAATTGATATTTTCGAGGGCGGCTATAGTATGTGCCCAGCGTGAAGGTCAGCCGGACGAACTGCTGTATGAGAAAGCGGATGAACTGAAGGAAAAATACAATGCGGAAATTATGATCATGGAAGTTCCCGAGGTCGCCGTCTCATCATCAATGATAAGAAAACTGATCAGTGAGGGAAAAAGCTGCAGGTATTATCTTGATGATAAGGTCATCGGATATATAAGAGAAAACGGATTATATACTTCATATGGGAACGATAGTGATTGACGGACAATTTGAAAAGTGCCGGAAGATTCTCAAGGAGAGCATAAATCATAAGCGGTATATGCATTCTCTGGGTGTCAGCGATACGGCAGCCTGTCTTGCGATGAGATACGGTTATGATATCAGGAAGGCTGCGCTGGCAGGACTGATTCATGATTGTGCCAAGAGCCTGGATGAGGCACAGCTTTTCGGTATGACTGAGCAGGCCGGAATAGATATATCGCCTGTAGAAAGAGAGAATCCCGAACTTCTACATTCAAAGGCCGGAAGTGTTCTGGCTCGCGAAAAGTATGATATAGACGACGAAGAGATATTAAGTGCAGTATTTTATCATACGACCGGAAGACCTGGAATGACACTGCTGGAGAAGATCATATATATAGCTGATTATATTGAACCCAACAGGACAAATATACCTTATCTGGATGAGATCAGAAGATGCGCATTTACGGATATTGATAAAGCTGTGGCATGCGCATGCAAAAATTCAATTGAGTATCTCAAGCGGGATTCCAGACTGATAGACCGGATAACGGTAGAAACATATGAGTATTACAGAGATAAATGTAACGATTGATATTAAACACGCATAACGGGAGAAAAAGATATGGCATTATCAGCTGATGCACAAAAGATCATAAAAACAGGTGTGGCGGCATTATCCGATAAAAAAGCGGAAGACATCAGAGTCATAGATATATCTGAAATAAGTGTTATCGCAGATGCACTGGTAATCTCAAGCGGCAATAACGTTAAGCAGATACAGGCGATGAGTGATGAGATATCGGACAGACTGTCGGCAGAAGGATATGAACATTATTGTATTGAAGGGTATGATAATGCTTACTGGGTCCTTATAGGATATGAAGATGTGATCTTTCACCTGTTTGACCGCCAGACCAGAGAATTCTATGATCTGGAAAGATTATACCGCGACGGAAAAATCGTTGATACAGACAGTGATAAGTGATAATAAGAAGAACGCCCCATAGTGATATGGGGCGCCTTTTTGCAACGGATTCAGTTGCAGATATATGAGGGCGAATAAAAGGAGAGTACTAGTTGAAAAATCTGAAAACACCATAAACTCTGCCAAGTATATCAACATGATCCACAATTATCGGATCCATTGTATCATTCTCGGGCTGAAGTCTGTAATGTCCGTTTTCCTTATAATAAGTCTTGACAGTGGCCGAATCATCGATCAGAGCCACTACCACATCGCCGTTTCTGGCTGTATTACATCGTTCGACAAATATCTGATCCCCGTCAAGTATCCCGGCATTTATCATGCTCTCACCCTTGACGGTAAGGATAAAACTCTCGGAATTGGGAGCATATTCAACAGGGATAGGAAAGTAGTCGGTGATATTCTGCTGGGCAAGTATCGGCTGACCGGCAGCAACTGTTCCGACAACCGGTATCTGAGCCATTTCCCTGCGTGTAAGCTGAAAATTATCATCAACGATCTCAATACATCTTGGCTTAGCCGGATCCCTTCTGATATATCCGTTCTTCTCAAGCTTCTCAAGATGATTGAAAACACTCGAGGTTGAAGAAAGACCGACTGCGGTACAGATCTCTCTGACCGAAGGCGGATATCCCTTCTTAAGTATCACTTCCTTCAGATATTCAAGTATCTCCTGTTGCTTGGCGGAAATATTACCGTATGCCATAAACACCTCCCGATTATTAACTGCTGAACGAATAACAACCCCTGAAAAACTTTGAGTGAAAAAGTAAACGCTAGTTGCACTTTGAAAACATAACTATAAACCTTATTTTAGCCATTTTCGCGAGCGATTTTGTATT
>JBGUNV010000056.1:0-3687 GCA_045117595.1 Lachnospiraceae bacterium | reverse complement strand
GGACTCGTCCCTTGACCCTCCTCCTGGGCTCTGCCCAGACCCGTCCTCGCCGGAAGCAGGAAAAGGAACAGTGGTCCCTTTTCCAGCGCAGAAGGATGATCCGCGGACCTTATGTCAAGGGACGTTTCGCGAAATCCCAAGGTACGGATTTCGCGAATAATACCAACCTTTGATCAATACCCAACCTTTGACAATGCATCCTATACAGTAAGTACAGAACATACTGAAAGGTTGGGATTAATCTTTAATGGTTAAAGACCACAAGCTGCCTTTAATGTACCGTCAGCATTTTTCCATTTTGGCATAGTTGCTCTGTCCTCTTCGCTTTGTATTGCCAGCAATGCCTTTGCTTCCATCTCAATGGAAATATCAAGATATCGCATCGTAACTTCCAGGCTTTCATGCCCAAGCAGATGTGAAATCTGCACGATGTTGATCCCTTCGTCAAGCCAATGAGATGCTCTTGCATGACGGAATTGATGGGCATGTAAATCCAGCGGTACATCGTTGCAAGCCTCATGGGCAATAGCGGCATATTTACGGAGTGCTTTCTGCACAGCGGTCTGACTGAGTTTCGCCTTCCTTCCGCCGTTCCGGGAAAAGAAGAAGTATCCATCGGTTGCTTCTGTTTTAAAGAAGATGTCCTTGTACTTATTAAGGTACTCCGCTGCTTCCTTAAGCAGGTAGACTGTGCGTGTTTTAGCACCTTTACCAACAATTGTTGCATGGGGGTGCACATCATCTAGGTGAAGGTTTTCTGTCTTCAGAGATAACGCTTCATCAAGTCGTACCGCGGTTGCATAAAGGAAGATAACCAGTGAGAAATAAAATTTACCGGACTTTGTTGATGTATCTATTGCATCCAGGATAGCTGAAACGGCATCTTTTGTCAGTCCTTCGATCTTGCGCTTCTCTGTTTTCAGAAGCTCAACAGATGTTGCTTCAGAATACAGATATCGATACTCCGGCTTTCTTTCAGACAAATATTTTATAAATCTCCTTAGTGAACCTAACCGTACGTTGATAGTGCTGTTTGATGCTTTTCGGGCCTCCTTGAGCCATTTGATCCAGTCCTCGAGAAAAGGTTTTTCAAAACATTTTTTGCTGAAATTCCAGAAATGGATATCCTTTTTATCTTCGAGGTATTCCAGATACAAAGCAAGGGCCAAACGATATGACTTTAGTGTGTGGGCACTGCCTGTCAGATATAATTCTGCATATCCGCCCAGAAATTCGGAAACATACTTTGATATCTCTGCGGCTTCCTTATTATCCTTTTTCATAACCAGCCGCCTCCAATTGTTCTTTTGAACGCATTACCAGACTGGGTTTCCAGTATTCCGGCCAGGTTCGGGACCAGGGAATAATAGTAAGACGTCGACTCCACACTATAATGGCCCATGGACCTGGAAAGATGTACGAGTTTATCATTGAGGGAGAACCCACCATCGATCCAGGAATTGATATTCATAGTCGCGTAATTATGTCTGATGTCATAAGCAACTGCTTTAACACCTGGATTGGCTTTATTCCAGAGAAACTTGAAAGTGTCAGATACCCATTGTGTGCGGAGAAAAAGGCCTTGCCTGTTTGGAAAAAAAGCAACTCGTTCCGGCATGACGGCATCCATGGCAAAATTGTACTCCCTGAGCATTATCGTCATGGAATCATGTAGAGCCACATAGTGCTGGTCATAGCCTTTTGAACGTTTGATCTCCAAAATCCCATTCTCAAGGTCTGCATCATCGCGGGAAAGGAGCCTTGCTTCTGTGGTCCGTATCCCGGAACTATAGAGCAGCCTGAAGAAAACAGGGATGATCAGGCTGCGCCTGAATGAATCATTTTTCATTAACCCACCAGAGATTGGAATGTTATCGCATTCATAGAAGAACCTGCGAAATTCATCCTCCGTAAAGGAATGCGGTATATAATTACGTTTGCCGTGGGGTGGAGACTCAGGCGGCATTATGCTGGAGATCCCTCGCACATTAAGATATTTAATAAAAGCGATCACAGCCTTTATGCGTGTATGTCTTGATTGTGCGCTCTCGCTGCTTCGCTTGTTACACCATCCATTCACCATGTCATTGGTTAGGATTGTTGCATCAGGATATTCTCTTGAGAGAAACACATCAAACAGATGAAGATTTTCATCATAATTATTGCACCAGCGATCTGAGGCTTCCATAAACGCCACGAAATGGTCCATGGGGTCCTTCATAAAGGATACATGCATTCTCATGGTTAACAGCCCTCCCTGCGGATCGGAAACTGTGAAATATCCAGAGCACATTTCCGTAAGTTTTCGATGTCTGCATGCAGGTATGGTGCCAGCGATTCCGGACTGCTGTGGCCGACTGTCTGGCTGATCGTAGCCTGATCCGTACCGTTTGAAAGCAACGCCGTGACAAGATGGTGCCGAAAAATATGAGTTCCCCTACGGTCCCCTTTCGCATTGCGCACACACGAGGCTTTATAAATCACGTAAGAGATGCTGCCAATGGAAGATGGGGCGAGCCCTTCTGCAGAAAGGCTGCTGAGGAATAAGTAGTCGCTGCTGCTCTGAGGGCGCTCCTTATCGAGATAATCATAGATAGCATTCCCTACAACCGGCAGGAGCGGAAGATGAAGAGGTACACCTGTTTTCTGCTGGATACAATGTATCTTCCCTTTATGCCAATCGATATCTTCCAACTTAAGTGAAGAAATATCACTGGCTCGCATTCCTGTATATATAAGGAGAAAGCCAATGGCGCGGTTTCTTAAAGAAAGATTCCCTTCTTTATCCTTAAGGGAGCTGAGGATCTTTGTTACTTCATCATCTGTAAGAAACTGGGCATTCTTATGATGATACTTGATCAGAGGGATAAATGCCGAAAGGCGTTTGCATTCCGAAAAGCCATTTTTTTCAAGGAGCGTAAGGGCATGACTTATAATGCGCTTAGCTGTATATCCCCGCAGGACAGTGCCGTTTTTATCTCGGAAGAAGCTTATCGAATCTGCTTCAGTAATGTCACTTGCATTCTTACATCCTCTGACTTGAAGATGCCATAAAAATGATCGAAAACAACGACAATTCTTTTTAACTGTGACAGGTTTTAACGGGCGCTGCTCTTCCATTGTTTCAAAAGACGCTGCCATATTTTCGAAATCCGTATTAAGCATGTGAAGTTTGGAACTATCCTCATGATGTTTTGTACGGTCCGGATAAACAGAATCTTCTTCAAAACGCCGGATTAATGAAAAAATGGTTTTTGTGTTGGTAAAAATCTTCTTGTCATAAGCAGATGCACGATCATGTAGCGCTTCCTCATAAGTGCTCCATTTGTAACTATCTGAATTTTTCAGCAGCCATCGGATTTCACGTTGTATGGCCATGATGTAGGAGATGCTGTAGTTTTCGCTCTTCATATATTTGAAAAGCGACTCCTTTTTTAATTCAAGGTTTTCAAGGTTCATGATATACCATCCTTTCTCAACTTTGTTTATAGAGATAAGGAAAGTATATCGCCTAAATCTAATCCCAACCTTTTTATAATGATGACAACCAATCGTACGTTCAAAGACAAAAGGTTAGGTATTGATCAAAGGTTGGTATTATTCGCGGCATATCCTCAACCGCAAAAGGCGCGGTCTGCGGTATTCCACGGTTCCCCTGACAACGGTCCCGCTCCCTGTGGTCAGGCG
>JBGUNV010000055.1:0-2204 GCA_045117595.1 Lachnospiraceae bacterium | reverse complement strand
AACAAACGCCAGACGCTTCTCGAATCAAGAATTGTACGGGGTGATATTCTTTCCCGTGAGCGAAATAAACTCGCAACAACGGTTTCGGATAATGATGGTGGTTATTACAGGATGTACCCGTACAGGAATACCTTTGCGCATATAGTAGGTTACTCGACACATGGGGTATTGGGCCTGGAGAATATTGAAAACTTCACATTACTGACCTGTGACGGGAATATTGTCAATCGGATATCGAACGACCTGGCGGGAAGGAAGAATCACGGTAATAATATCGTAACGACTCTTAATACCGGAATGCAGGAAGCTGCCTATGATGCCATGGATGACAGAAGAGGGGCGGTAGTTGCCATGAATGTTAAAACGGGGGAGATCCTCGCTGTTCTGTCAAAACCGGATTTTGATCCGAACGAGGTTATAGGAAAGTGGGATGTTTTAAATGCTGATACGGCAAACAGTCCGCTGCTTAACAGGGCATTGCTCGGATCTTATCCTCCGGGTTCCACTTTTAAGATCGTAACGGCTCTTGAATATCTCAAGGAAAACGGGGGTGATATCTCCGGTTACGGATTTGAGTGTACGGGCAGTTTCGAATACAAGGGTTCCGTGATCAGCTGCTATAACGAAGTAAGTCACGGCTGGGTCAATTTTGACGACAGTTTTGCACTTTCATGTAATTCATCATTTGCCAATATTTCGTCAAAACTCGATAAACGAAAATTTGCCGAGACCATAGACGAACTCATGTTTAATCAGGCTCTCCCGCTGCCGTTCAAATATTCAATGGCGGTAAGCGACATATCACGGGATTCATCAACCGATGATCTGCTTCAGACGGGGATAGGACAGGGGAGAACTCTGATAAGCCCCATCCATATGCTTATGATCACTTCCGCGATCGCAAACGACGGGATGCTGATGAGACCGTATATCGTATCTGCGGTGGAGAATACCGATGGAGGTGTCATAGAAAGAACCCGCGTTCGGCAGTACAGACAGCTTATGGATCCGGTATACTCTCGAAAACTGCAGAATATGATGAGAGAAGTAGTTGTGAACGGTACGGCAAAAAGAGTTATGGATACTGACGGGTACAAGATCTCAGGTAAGACGGGATCTGCCGAGTATTCATCCAATAAATCCCTTTCGCATGCCTGGTTTACCGGATTTGCGGGAAAGGATGAGCCGGAGATAGCGGTCACGGTCATTGTCGAAGGCGGAGGATCAGGAGGCGCGGTCGCCGCACCTATAGCCAAAAGAGTATTTGACGCATATTATAACTAATGTTATCATGACTTCTGAGGATAAAGATGATAGAAGCGGTCAGTTGCGGCGGTCTTGTCATTTTCAGGGGGAAGATCCTGCTGCTATACAAGAATTACAACAACAGATATGAAGGATGGGTACTGCCCAAGGGAACGGTTGAAGAGGGCGAGATCCATGAAGCAACGGCACTTCGCGAAGTAAGGGAAGAGGCCGGGGTTGACGGTACCATTGTCGAATATATCGATAAAACGATATATTCCTTTGTTGTTCCCGAAGATACCGTATCCAAGGAAGTATACTGGTATCTGATGAGGGCATCGAGTTATGATTCAAAACCGCAGTCGGAAGAGTATTTCAGGGACAGCGGATACTATAAATATCATGAGGCATATCATCTTCTGAAATTTGACAATGAGAGATACATACTTGAAAAAGGTTACTCCATTTACAAACGTTTAAAACGTGAAATGAAATGGGATTAAAAAGCCCCGGTTCATACCAGGGCTTTTATTGACAGATTCTTTTGTGTAGCCAGATCTATATATTTACCGTCCTCTGTTTTGACCATGGGACGCGAGTATTTCTGTTTGTTGATCAGAACCACAACACATATCGTACCGTCATTTAACTGTACTTCCTTGCCGATGTATTCCTCAACCATACGTTCCAGAAAAGTCATGTAACAGCCGGTATCATATTTGCCGTATCCATCCTTTTCAAATATTTCTATGACCGTGAAGGGACAAAGCGGAGCTCGGTAGGATCTGTAGCTTGTCATGGCCTCATAACTGTCAAGTATGGCAATTATCTTGGCAAATTTATCTATCTGCTCATCTACAAGCTTATTGGGGTATCCGGTACCGTCTATCCTTTCGTGATGCATGAGAGCGGCATTTTTGATCCTCGGATCGAGATCCAGTCCTTCAAGCATCTTACGC
>JBGUNV010000054.1:0-4064 GCA_045117595.1 Lachnospiraceae bacterium | reverse complement strand
TTCCGCCACCAATGTATATGTAGCCTTTGGTATCATCATCGTTATCCTCAACGTGGATACCGTCATTGGATTTGGTGATATTTAGTGTACCGTCCGCCATATGGATCTCATCCTTTGATTCAAGCGCGCTACCCTTACAGCTTATATTCATGCATCCTCCCGTTACCTTGAGGGTATCCTTGCACGCTATGCCGTTATCGGACGAATCAATGGTAAGACTTCCGGTTCCGTTTATCGTAAGGTCGTCCACGCTGTAGATGACGGCATCTGTTTTGTCATCACCGTCGTCGGCAAATTCACCGGTTACCGAAAGGCAGGAAGAATCACCCTTAAGAGTTATAAAAACCTTATCCGCCTGTCTGACATATATACAGGGTTTGTCCTTATTGGTCATAGTAAGCCCGTCAAGTACGATCTGCACCTTGTCTTCCCCGGATGCGTTTACTGTGACGCAAGCATTTTCGGCCTTTCCTGACAATATGTACGTACCTGCAGTGTCTATCGTTATATCCTTACCGCTCACAACAGTCAGTTTTACGGCATCGCTCAGATCGGGGGATTGATCAGTATCTCTGTCCGAAAACAGATTCTGTGTATCTATCTCATCAGCAGATGCAATTATTGCAGTACTTTTTTTATCAAAAGTTACAGCACCGGCTGTATATGCCGTAAACAGTGATGTCATTACCACAGCCGCTGCCATTATCATCATTTTCTTTTTCATCGCAATACCTCCTTATATTCTTTTCCTGTTATTATAATACTGTTTCCCGATCAAAGTGAATCTATATTGTCAACCATTCTGCCAAGACTGATATCGAGGTTTCCGTTACCCGTACGCAGTTCATCTATAAATTCCCTGGTGGATACGTTATCCTTCAGAAGCACACTCAGTGTTATCCTGTACAGGCTTCCCATATTGACCGTCCTGACTTCATCATAGCTGTATGATTTCAGATAACGTTTGAATACATCATCGAATTTCCCCTCGTAATCAAGATTTTCCGGAACGGTTATCTTAAGTGTCTGCATTCCTTTTGCATCCGAGCCGAATCCGGTAACATTCAAAATAAGATTTATCCCGGAAACAAGAAGCGAAAACACTATCGCAACTCCGACATATCCCATACCCGTTGCAAGTCCCGCTGCCATCGCAAGAAAGATCCCCGTTATCTCCTGCCCTCTGCCCGGAGCCGAGCGAAACCTCACCAGCGAGAAGGCTCCCGCAACAGCAACACCTGCTCCTATATTCCCGTTTACCAGTATTATTACGAGTTCGACTATCGGAGGCAGCAGTGCCAGTGTGATGAGAAAACTTCGTGAGCACCTGTTCTTTATCATATAGGCACCGGTTATTATCATTCCGCACACCAGTGCTGCCAGGGTCGATAAAGCCAGCTCACTTCCCGTAAAAGTTCCGTTTGTCAGTATTGAAGAAAAAAAATTATCAAACATATGCCGCTACTCCTTCCAATAATCCGTCCGCTCTTTTGGGATTTATAACCATGCTCCTTTCGGTCATCCGGTCCCTGACCGTACTCATCATATCCACATATCCCGATCCGTATTTGGAGAAGGAGGTGGGAAATATGTCAAGTTCACTTAATTTCCGCGCAAGATCAACAGGCATCGCATTGCTGACCTTTATTTCCATAAGCCGCTGCCCGTCCTTAAGCAGTCTTCTTCCTTCTGCCGCATATCTTAAATCCAGGCATCTATCACTCCAAGTAATATTACTGTCAAAAGTCACCCTGAATTCTTCGTCGTCGATCCCCGCTAACGCTATCCGGTCATAGTATATGCACATAGCTGGTCTAAGACCGGAATACAGCCTTATAAATTCTCTTATTTCCCTGGCTATCTGTGAGTTATCAAAGCATTCCTTCACATTTTTGCAGTCTGCAAGATATCTGTATGTATCCCGGTACTTTCCTGATATCCTTCTTTTGTAAACAACACCTGCATATTTTTTCTTGATCTCGATAAATGAATCGGTAGCATCCCCGGTATCACCATACGTCCTCAGCCTCAGTTTTTCCTTATATACAGGCTTCTCCATCGAAGTCTTAACGAGTCTGTAATCCGGAGTGTCATAGTAGATATTGTTTATCCTGGACAATCCGTATTCATCAACTCTTGCGAAAGTCATAAGGTAAGGCATAAGGGCTTTATACTGTTCATCACTTAAAAGGTATTTTATTTCAGTCCTTTTAAACACTTCCCTGTATCCGCTCATGTTGACCAGTCCTTTCTTTTTCTTTACAGGCAAAGGATACAACCTCAAACTTAAATGAACATTAAAAAAGCAGGAGCTTTTTTGCTCCTGCCCTGATAATTCTCATTCATCCCTTAAGAACTATCTCAAATGTTGTATCCCCGTTCCCGGAATAAGCCTTTATGTCTCCGTTATGGTTTACGGCTATCCTCCTTGCTATGGCAAGTCCCAGACCGTACCGGTTATCGGAACGGTTTCTCGACCTGTCTGCCCTGTAGAACCTTTCAAATATCTTCTCCCTGTCTTCATCCTTAATAGGATCTCCGGAATTGACGATCTTAATAACTATACCGGCCTTCATACCATGGGCACTCACTCTTACGGAAGTATTCTTGTAACTGTGCTTAACAGCGTTATCGAGTATCGTGGATATCATTTTTTCAATCTCATCCCTGTTGCATTTAAGCCTGAGGTTTTCTTCGATATCAGTCTGTATCATGACCGACTGTTCGAATGCGATCCCGTCAAATGCAACGCATGTTTTTTCAATGATCCTCGACAGGTCCTCTTCCCTGTGTGAAGCTGCGGATCCTTCATCTTCAAGTTTTGACAGATCAAGAAGTCCCCTGATCAGGCGGCTCATCCTGTCCGATTCGTAACGGATATTTTCTATATACTGCTCATTTTTGTCAGGCGCATTATCACCCGTAAGCTCATCCGCGGATGCCATGATGACAGCCAGAGGGGTCTTAAGTTCATGCGAGGCATCGGCAATAAAATCCTTCTGCCGCTTGAATGCTTCCTCGGCAGGCCGTACTATCCAACCCGTGATAAGCCGTGCACAAAAATATATCACTGCCTCCATTATGATGAATATGATGACCGATTCCAAAAGAAGGGATCTGAGCTTATCAGACTTATCTTCATTATTCAGGATCACGATAAGATCATTGTACCTGTATTTGTATGAATAAGCATCCGTATACAGGTTCCCTATGTACATAAGGTCTGACCGGCTTCCGGTAACAAGATCTTTTACCGAAGCCGCAATACTTTCAATATCGAAATCACCCGTCGAATCTGCGTGATCTATAATGCTTTCTATCTCTCCATCCCCGCCAAGCTTTACAGTATAAACTTCATTGTCCATGATCATCATGTTATCCAGCTCGCGCGGCTTTAGCCCCCGGTCATCGTTTTCGACTCCGTCCGGACCCGGAGGTCCATCCCTGAATCCTCCTCTGTTGTCAAACACATTAAGAGCCCGTTCAATGCTCAGGTATTCGCGTCTGTAGATGTTTATGTTAAGGATCGCAAGCCCCGCTGTGAGGATTGCGGTAAGGATGGAAAATATGGTAAGGATTGTCTTTTTTCGTAGTTCTTTCATGTCCCACCTTCTGTAAATACTGTTCTGTTCCTGTTTTATTCTTCCTTTATCAGTTTGTAGCCCATGTTACGTACGGTCTTTATTGATACCCGAGAGTCGATAAGCTTTAATTTCTTACGGACAAAGGACATATATGCTTCAAGATTGTTTGACAGGGCATCGGACTCCATACCCCAAACTCTGTCATATATCATATCTCTTGACAGGATGCGTTCGGGATTATTCATGAGATATTCAAGCAGCTGAAATTCCTTGTTATTTACTACGATGCTCTCTCCGGATATTTCCGAACTTATCTCCGATGCAGGATAGTTAAGGATCAGATCTCCGTATTTCAGTGTCTCATCTATGGCCCTTGTTATATTAAGCTGTGCATTAACCCTGGCTACAAGCTCATCGATATGGAAGGGTTTGGGAACATAATCATTGGCTCCGCTTGCAAACCCAAGAAGTCTGTCATCA
>JBGUNV010000053.1:0-18800 GCA_045117595.1 Lachnospiraceae bacterium | reverse complement strand
TGTATGAGAAACTTGGCTATCATCAGACAGGCAGAATTGATAGAGTTAACGATCGTATGGATATAGTGTACTACGAAAAAGATTGAGTTTTATTGACAAGGGAGGAAATAATAAATGACATTGGCCGTATTGGAAGGAATCGTAATGTGCTTTGTACTTCTGATCATTTGCGTAGTAGGAATTGCAAATGGACCGGTTGGAATGGTTTTCTTTTATGAAAAAGAAGTACAGGATAAGGTAGTAGAACTGGGACTTACAACAAGGAAAACAATAAATAAGAGAAAACTGATCACATTTGCTGCTCTCATGATACCACAGTTTCTCCTGGTACCTATGATGGTCTATTTTGTGAATGACGTATCGGATTTTAAGACAGCTGCTATTCATATGACAGTGATCTATCTTATGTCAGGACTATTCGACAGATTGTTTATTGACTGGTATTGGGTCGAAAAAACAAAGGCATGGATTATCCCCGGAACAGAGGATATGATGCCGTACATCTACGGAAAAACGCTGATCGGCAAGTGGGTGTTTACAGTTATTGGATTTCCGGTTTTGGCAGTGCTCATTGCATGGGTGGCTTCAAGGATTTAATTGGAAAAGCATTACAATTAAGGATCATAGAGCAGTGTGGGATTGAGAAGTATATTTGGGGAGAACTCTATTGAGGGTAGTCATTATCAGACATGCAGAAGTGGATTTTTGCTGGAGCAGGCGATGTACATCAGAAATGTTTGATTCGGAGTGCGGAAAATATGATCTTTCTCCGATCAGGAATGTGACTTACAGCATTCCGCAGTCTGTATATCAGAAAATATATGTCAGCGAACTGTCCAGAAGTCAGGATACAGCTAAAATACTGTTTCCGAATGGAGAATACTTTGAATCCCGGCTTATAAATGAGGTTCCGCTTAAATCGAGCCTTGATACACAAATGAATATGCCGCTATGGTTTTGGAACCTGACGGGACGTTTGCAGTGGCTGATTAGTTGCAGAAGGCAGGCTGAGACGCGAAGGCAAACGAAAAAAAGGGCAGAAGAGTTTGTAGAATTGATCAGAAATGACGATGTGGATATAGCTGTCGTCACACATGGATTCTACATGCATACCTTGTTACAGGAGATGAAAAAAGCAGGGTTCAAGATGACGGGAGCTTCCGCGAGGTTTAGGAACGGGGAATATGTTATGGCAGAAAAATAGAAGTGCATTAGATTACAGGATACAGTACTATGAATAATATAAAACTAATTCCTTTAGAGGACAGAGACAAAGAACGTTTTGTTTGGATAAGGCGATAGTAAGATATTCCGGAATTTATATGAATGGCGCGCAAATTGAATGATACCGGGAGGCTTTTTGAAGAAATGAATTTGAATAATAATGGACCCATATATATGAAAATTTTGATTCTTATAATAACGGTAATACCCATGCTTGCCCTGGTTGGAGGATGTGCCCTGAGAGGCCAGGTCATGGATGGAGACGGTATGGTGAACTCTTACCATCAGATCAGTCAGGATGATGGCGGTATCATAGACTGGAACGGAGAGACTGTCAAAGAGGGAACGGATATGGGAGATGATTTCAATATGGATCCTATAGCATACCCTGTGGTCTATATCAATGGAGTATATTTCAGTGTGGAATACGAGGATAACAGTTCGGCTGAAGCTTTTCTTGAGAAGATAAAAGAAAAACCTCTAACGATCGAAATGCATGATTATGCGAATTTTGAAAAAGTAGGAGATCTTCCCTGGGAACTTCCGACCAATGATGAGAAGATAACTACTGAGCCTGGAGACATCATTCTTTATCGGGGTGATCAGATAACGGTGTATTATGACGAAAACACCTATGCCTTCACAAAACTGGGTCATCTTGATATAGATGATATCGATGCATTCAGAGAACTGCTCGGAACCGGTGATGTGACCGTGGAGTTTTCGGTGGAATGGACTGAGTGACTGTATTAGTGATGAAATCAGGAAGTCCGATGAATAAAATCGGAATATCCTCGTGATCAAATATGATATTCAGAACGAATTTTTGAATAGTTTGGAATAAATATATGATAATAAATACAGGACAAAGAACAGATAT
The DNA here is from genome assembly GCA_045117595.1 of Lachnospiraceae bacterium. Classification (GTDB taxonomy): domain Bacteria; phylum Bacillota; class Clostridia; order Lachnospirales; family Lachnospiraceae; genus UBA2868. The sequence continues at coordinate 16,696 of JBGUNV010000053.1, read as the reverse complement.
ACCGGCCTTCTATGCCGAGTGGTTTTCGAATAGAATAAAAGAGGGCTTTGTCTGTGTTCGCAATCCTTACAATCCGAACCAGGTGAGCAGGTACCGGCTGGATCCGTCCGTAGTCGATGTGATAGGGTTTTGTACAAAAAATCCGGCCCCTATGTTTCCTTATATGGATTTAATAAAGAATTTTGGGCAATACTGGTTTGTAACACTTACGCCATATGGACGGGATATCGAGCCAAATGTTCCGGATAAACATCGTTTGATAGAGTATTTCAGGATACTATCCGATACTGTGGGAGTAGATTCTATAGGTTGGAGATATGACCCGGTTCTTTTATCGGATAAATATACATCAGAGTATCATTTACATGCTTTCAAACAGATAGCAGAATGTCTGAAGGGATATACCAAGACTGTGGTTATCAGTTTTATCGATCTGTATCCAAAGGTCAGAAAGAATTTTCCGGAGGCGAGAGAAGTTTCACAGATTGATAGATTAAAGCTTGGGAAAGAGATTATAAAAATCGCAACTGAATGTGGCATGACTGTTAAGCCGTGTGCTGAAGGAAATGAACTGGCGGAGTACGGAGCTGATTGCAGCGGATGTATGAAGATCAGTGATTATGAAAAGGCTATCGGCAAAAGGCTTATAGCACCAAAGAAGAAAGGCGCCAGAGCTGAATGTGCCTGCTATCTGTCCTGTGATATAGGGGCCTACAATACCTGCCTTCATCTCTGTAAATATTGCTACGCAAATGCTGAACCGGCAGTAATATATGAACAGAGCAGATTACATGATCCGACTTCACCATTTCTGATCGGGAATTATACGGACAGTGATAAGATACATGAAGTACCGCAGGAATCCTGGATAGACATGCAGGAGAGTCTGTTCCCGGGATTATGAAAATAAAATTTGTACAAAGGTAAATTATGGAAGAGAAAATCAGAAACAACAGCTACAGATGGATGTCCCTGAGGATTCTGGTGGTGATCATCGCTTCGGCGGTATTTGCCGTCAATATCAAATCATTTGTCAGAACCGGCGGGCTACTTCCGGGCGGCGCTACCGGGCTTACGCTTCTGATACAGGGGATCGCGGACAGGTTCTTCGGGCTGGCCATACCATATACACCGATAAATGTGCTGATCAATGCGGTGCCTGTTTATATAGGCTTTAAATATATCGGGAAAAAGTTCACTTCGCTTTCGTGCATCGTGATAATACTGACAGGCGTTCTGACTGATCTTATCCCGGGCTATGTGATAACGAACGACATTATTCTGATAAGCGTGTTCGGCGGGATCATAAACGGGATAGCGGTCAGTCTCTGCCTTCTCATGGACGCAACATCGGGCGGGACTGACTTCATAGCGATATATCTCAACAAGAAAAAAGGTACAAACGGATTTAACGTGGCAATGGTCATAAACACAGTGATCCTTGTCACTGCGGGGGCACTGTTCGGATGGGAGAAAGCCCTGTATTCGGTTATCTTCCAGTATGTTTCAACGAACATCATAAACATACTGTACAGAAAATACCAGCAGGCGACGCTCTTTATCGTGACCTCGGCACCTGATGAGGTGAGCTCGCTTATCTATGACATGACCAGACACGGTGCCACGATCATATACGGCAGGGGCTCATATGAAGAAGAGAGCACCAAATCTGTCGTATACTCCGTCGTTACCGCTACCCAGGTCAGCAAGGTTGTAAACGCTGTGCGCGAAATAGATCCCGCCGCCTTTGTGAATGTGTTCAAGTCAGAGAGAGTGTCGGGCAGATTTTACCGCATTCCGGAGGATTAGGAAAGGATTGGGATGAAAACAAGAGATGAAGCATTGAAATACGGGCTTTCCTTTCCGGACACATATCAGGATGCCCCGTTTCATGATCCGAACTGGCAGCTGGTCAGGTATAAGGGGAACAGGAAAGCATTTCTGTGGACATATGAGAGGGGAGGATATGTCAATCTGAATGTGAAAACGGATCCCGACAAGGCTTTCTTCTGGAGAAGAGTTTACAAAGCGGTAACGCCGGGGTATCATCAGAATAAGGATCACTGGAATACGATAATCCTTGACGGAAGTATACCTGACGAGGATATCAGGATGATGATCGCCGAGAGTTATGACCTTGTCAGCGACTCTCCCTCAAAGAGAATATATGAAGCGGTAAGGAAGATACCATATGGAAAAGTTGCCACATATTCACAGATCGCACAGATCGCAGGTGACAGGAAGATGGCACGTGCTGTCGGCAACGCGCTTCACAAAAACCCGGATCCCGACGGTATTCCCTGCTATCGTGTTGTAAATGCCAAAGGTGAACTGGCCGGAGAATTTGCTTTCGGTGGAGCGCAGGTTCAGGCAAAACTTTTGGAAGCGGAAGGAATAACTGTTAATGACGGCAGGGTAGACCTTAAAACATTTCAGTGGAAACCCTGATATTCATAACAAAACGCAGCAACCCATAAGAAAGGACATCTCATGAAAAGAAAAGATCGCCGGTACTGTAAACTGATTTCATTGGTTACTGTTTTTGCTCTTGCCGCAGGTCTGTGCGGCTGTACTGTTTCCGTGGGCATGGATCAGCCCGGGGGATCGGCCCGGATGCTGCCGGCTGCATCGCTTGCGGAAGCAGAGTACCCGTTTTATCTGACAACGCTCGATGATGAGAGTACGATAAAACTGTATTTTGCCGATGATAATAAGGAGATTCCATATATCGGCACCGATACGGCCGCGGAACTGATGGAGCGGATATACAGTAAAGCCAACAGGGATGCCGGGGTTAAGATCACTGTTTCCGAAAACGGCCATGTCACGACTCTGACACGAGAGAACGGATATCATATGACGATCGACAGCGAAAACGATGTTATCGGCTTTGATGATTATGATGCTTTTATTGCTCCTTCGTGGTCGCGCACGGTGATCGACTGTCTCGAAAATTACGGATTGATAGATTACCTGCAGATCGATGAGGAGGGATCATACAGCAGGTACGGATCGGGGATCGATTTTGAGACGGGTAAGTACGGTATAGATATACTTGAAGCGGATGGAAAGCGTTACATACCGTTGCAGACATTTTCCGATACAGTTCTTTCGGTGCCGTGCTATACCAATCTTATCTATAACGGCAAAGCGGTCTTTGCAAGAACGTTTACCATGGATGATGACCCGGTTTTTATTTCGGAAATAATGAAAGCCGGAGCCGGAAAGCGAAGCAGGGCACTGGCTGATTTTACATATAATGAATTGTGCATGGCCCTGGATCATCTGTACGGACTCAAGGAGCAGCAGGGGGTAGAATCCTTTGATGAGTTTTTCGCCGCTATAAGGCTCAAAGACGATCTTCTGAGTGAAGATCCCGCAAGATCGGCAAATGCGCTGGCAGACGCTCTGCTATTGTATCTGGATGATCTTCACAGTTTTAATATAGCCAGCACATATCGTGCGGGAGCGAAGTTTAACCCATCCGTTAACATCGGAGCTTCATACAAGTCATATGTCAGGACATATTACCGTTTTCTTGATGCAAGAGACGCACAGTATCCCGATGGAGTCCCCGGATATGAAGAGATTGATAATACAGCATACATTACGTTTGATGAATTTTCGACACTGAAAGAGGGAACGGACTATTATAAGGATTTTCCTTCTGCCGAGACGAAGGACACAGTAGGGCTTTTTCTGTACGCGTTCAGGCAGATCACGCGTAAGGACAGTCCTGTGGAAAATGTTGTATTTGATCTGTCTCTTAATGGAGGAGGAGATCAGACAACCGCTAACTTTGTGATGAGTATGGTACTCGGGGGTTCGTCGATGGTTGTCGAGGATACCATGACGGGAGCCGCCGTGTATGAGAGGTTCAGATCGGATGCCAATCTTGACGGGAAATTTGATGATAAGGATTCCCTGACCGGGTACAATCTGTTCTGTATAACTTCCCCGTGCAGTTTTTCGTGCGGTAATCTTATGGCGAGTGAATTCAAGAATTCCAATATAGTAACAATGCTCGGTCAGACCTCGGGAGGCGGGACATGTATAGTTTTGCCGCTGTCGCTTGCGGACGGATCTTTGATACGTGTATCCGGCTGCAAATCCATGGCGAGCATAAAAAACGGTTCCGTTTATGATATCGACCGGGGCGTTGCCCCGGATCTATACGTAGCGACCCCGTCGGCATTTTATGATCGTGAAACACTTACAGGCTACATCAATTCCACGGTGATGATGCGAGAAAACTGACGCAATGTGATCATTTCCATTTTACATGCCGATCGCTCTCGGTTATAATATGGATGCATGTTGATTGAGGAGAATGATACGGATGAAGAACTGGAAAACCTGGCAGATCATCGCATTTGTTACAATGTGTCTGTGCCTGAATGTTGGAGGAAAGATCCTGGCTGTATGGCTGGAGTTGCCGCTGTGGTCTGATTCTTTCGGAACTGCACTGTGTGCATATATAGCCGGACCGGTGTGCGGCGCCATAGTGGGGCTTACAGGCAATCTGGCATACTGTCTTATCAATCGTCTTTCGGCTGCTTATTCCATTACAAGTATCGCATTGGGAGTGATCGTAGGAATCGCGGCCAGACGCGGGTGGCTCGACCGCTTCTATGGGTTTATGAAGACCGCATCTGCGGCCGTACTGACGGCACTTGCTGTATCCGTTCCCGTGAATTTTGCAGTAAACAGCGGCTTTACCGGTAATAAATGGGGTGATGCCGTTATCAATTTTCTCGTCGATAATGAATGGCCGCACTTTCTGTGCTGTATTCTCGGCCAGCTTTCCATAGAATTTGCAGACAAGGTACTTACTATCGCCGCCGTATTTCTGGTGATCCAGATCAGAAAATGGAGAAACGAAGAAAAAAATGAAGCCGCTCAGACGGGACAGGGAGGAGCTGCCGCGATAATAGTTCTGTCGCTGTGCCTTGCACTGTCGGATCCGGTAACGGCCCGGGCGGCAAACGTTGCGGCTTCTGCCACGGATTATAACGATTATGTCCAGAGCATATACAGCGGCAATAACGGGCTGCCCTGCGGAGAGGCCAATGATATCGCCCAGACAAATGACGGTGTTTTGTGGGTCGGGACATATGCCGGACTCTACAGATATAACGGACGTGAATTCAGATGGATAGATAATTACGATTCGGTCAAGAACGTAAACTGTCTGTACGTGGATGAGGAAGGCAGGATGTGGATCGGCACAAACGACAACGGACTGTCGATCGTTATCCGTGAAAAGGTCGTTAATATACTCGATCAGTCAAGCGGTCTTCCGTCCAATTCCGTGCGCTGTATCATACGTGCATCGGACGGATACTATTATGTAGGTACGACCGGCAGTATGCAGACGATTGTGATGAACAACGGTCTGAAGGTTTCCAATACCCTTGACGCGGTGAACTATGCCGACAGCATCACGGCCGACGAGAGTGACCATGTTGCGACGGTTGCTTCGGACGGACGCCTTTTCCTTCTGGAAAAGGGCGAGGTTTTATGCTCGCTGCAGCTTCCCGATGAGGAGGAACTGTTCAACTGCTGCTCATTTGCACCGGACGGAACTCTGATGGTAGGCACTTCTACCAATCATATCTACAGTTATGACGTTTCTGATGATAATTTCAAACAGCTGGAGATCATGACCTGTGAGGATGTAAACTGTATCAATAACCTTAACTTTTTAAGTGACGGGACGATGTTCATTTCTACTGACAGCGGCGTGTCCTATGTGGACAGTGAAGGCTATCATAATCTGAACACAAACGATTTCAACAATTCCATAGATAACATGCTCTGTGATTATCAGGGCAATCTGTGGTTCACTTCATCGAGGCTGGGGCTTTTAAGGCTTGCAAAATCTCCGTTTAAGGACGTATACGGCGCTATAGGGATGGAACGTCGTGTTGTTAATGCGATAGTCAGCTGGCAGGGTGATTATTATATCGGAACCGATAAGGGACTTGATGTTGTTGATAAAACCTGTCGGAATCAGATATATAACAACCTTACCGGGACCCTCGAAGGCAAGCGTATCCGCTGTATGTATGTTGATGAGAACGATCATTTATGGGTATGTACATACGGAAACGGTCTGATCGAGTATTCGCCCGAAGGCGATTCATGGGACTACAATGCCGACAACGGAAGCTTCGGAAACCGGGCAAGGATAGTGACGGGACTGTCTGACGGAACCGTTCTGGCGGCCGGAGATACCGGCATCAGTTATATCAGGGATCATAAGATTGTAAAGACAATAAAAAACGAGGACGGACTGATCAACTCCATGATACTGACACTGACCGAGATGAGTGACGGAACCGTACTTGCCGGAACGGACGGTGACGGTATAGCCGTTATCAGGGACGGAGAAGTGACGGATATATATACCCGTGAGGACGGGCTCAGCAGCGGAGTTATCCTGCGGACGGTCAAGGATCCCAAGTCAGAGGGGGTTTTCATCGTGACAAGTAACAGCCTCTGCTATCTCACCGGCAAAGGCACTATCCGGGTTCTTGATAAATTCCCGTATTTTAACAATTATGATATCTGGGTAAAGGATGAGGATACTCTTTTTGTCATGTCCAGTGCCGGTATATACGTGGTGGAGCGTGATGAGCTTGTTGCGGGTGGTGAGATCGCATGGGAACTTCTGGATGCGCGGAGAGGTCTCGGTACATCGTTAACAGCCAATTCATGGAATTATTATGATGGAAGGGGCGAACTGTATCTGCCCTGCGATACGGGTGTCTATATCATAGATGTCGATAAGTACAACAGTGATGTCAGATCCTACAGGATGCAGCTGGCTTCGGTCACACTTGACGGTGTTCAGCAGCCGATTGCCCGCACGGGACCTATCACGGTCGGACAGGGTGTCAGTCGTGTGGAACTGTCTCCGGAGATACTGAACTATACCATTCAGGAGCCGAATGTCGGCTATTATCTCGAAGGGTATGATACACAGTGGACCATAACTCCGCAGAACAGTCTTAACAATATTATTTACGTTAATATTCCGTCAGGGGATTTTGTATTCCATCTCGCGATATTTGACAGTGCGGGAGAACGCGTTCTTGAGGAACGCAAGTTTGACATAGTCAAGGAAGGTGAGTTCTACGAGCAACGCAGTTTTATCACATACATGCTGCTGCTGTTGTCGTTGTTCATCATCTGGATCACATGGCTTATTGTACAGGGACAGATAAACAAACAGCAGATCAAACTGAACATGGCTAATGAGACGGTCATGGCCATAGCAAATGCAGTCGATGCCAAGGATGTCAGGACGCACCAGCATTCACTCCGTGTAGCCGAGTATTGTGTACTCATAGCTCAGGAGATGAAATGTTTCAAGTGGTGGCAGAAAAGGAAGGAACTCTCAAGCCTTCGCCGTGCGGCCCAGATGCATGATATAGGCAAGATAGCGATCCCGGACAGCGTACTTAACAAGGTTGGCAGACTGACCGATGATGAATATGCCAAAATGAGATCACATGTGGAGCGTGGTGCGGAGATCCTGAAGGATTTCACACTGGTGGAGCATGTTGTTGACGGAACCCGTTATCATCATGAGCGGTATGACGGCAAGGGATATCCGGACGGACTGAAAGGCCATGAGATCCCGCTATACGGCAGGATCATAGGAGTAGCTGACGCCTTTGATGCCATGACATCCAACCGTGTTTACCGTAATTTCATGGACACTGATTATGTCATGAACGAGATGAAACGCGGAAGAGGAACACAGTTCGATCCCGAGGTACTGGATGCGTTCATCAGACTGGTGGACAGAGGCGTTATAAACCTGGAAGAGATATATGCGCAGAAGCGTGCCGAGATAGAGCATGCGGATCAGGAGGCTCAGGAGGAACTCAAACGCCGTGTTCAGGAGGACAAGGAGATCCAGGCAGCCCAGATGCAAAATGACGGGGCGGATGGTGAAACAGATGATCCCGGAGATGAGAAAGGAGATTCGGTATGAAGCGGATATATATCGTCACAGTGCTGACATGTATCGCAGTACTTGCCGTATTTGTCGGTATCTTCCGGATGCTGAACCTTACCGGCGGCCGGGAGAACCTGAAGGTCGGATTTATATATGATAATGATGAAAGTGCGCCTTATACGTATAATTTTTCCCTTGCTGCGGATGCTCTTGAAAAGAAGTACGGCGATCGTGTGGAGATATTTACATGCAGTAATGTTCTGGATGATGAGATAGATGAGCCGGTCCGCGAGCTTATCGGTAAAGGATGCGATATCATTTTCTTCAACGGATACAGCGAACTGGTCAGGGAGATGGCACCTGAGTATCCGAACATACAGTTCTGCCAGACCTCATATATGGATATGAAAGGCCAGGCGGTACCTGTAAACTACCATACATTTAAGGGCGAGGCTTATCAGGGCAGGTATGTGAGCGGGATTGCCGCAGGTATGAAGATCAGACAGATGATCCTCGAGGGAGTCATATCGGAGGATGAAGCCGTTGTCGGATTTGTTGCAGCGTTTCCCACATCGGAGGTGATTTCCGGATATACCGCATTCCTGATGGGTGTGCGCGCTGTGGTGTCCCAGGCTGTCATGCGTGTATGCTATACCGAGACCTGGAGCAGCTTTGCCCTTGAGGAGAGGGCTGCGCAGAAACTGATAGATGAAGGCTGCGTGGTGATCTCCCAGCATACTGATACGATAGGCCCGGCGCTTGCGTGTGAACAGACTCCGGAAGACAGGCCGGTCTATTTTGTCGGTTACAATCAGAGCATGTCAGAAGTCGCTCCCGGAACATCTCTTGTTACGTCCAGGATATGCTGGGAGCCGTATATAGTCGCCGCCGTTGACGCGCTTATGACTGACAAGTCAATAGAAGCAACAGTTCCCGGGAGTGTGATCGGAAATGACGTCTTTGCCGGATTTGATAAAGGATGGGTGGAGATGATAGATCTGAACCAGCAGGTTGCAGCGGCCGGAACAGAGGATGCCATGAATGATGCCATAGAAAAGTTCAAACGCGGAAATGTCGATTTTGTATTCAAGGGTAACTATACGGGAGTTAATCCCGAAGATCCGGACGATACATGGGATCTGCGTAAAAGCTATATCGAGAACGAGCACTCATCCTATCCCTTATTCCACTATGTTATTCCTGATATCATAACAATTGATGAATGATCACTGCTGCGGCAGTGATCATTTCGTCACATTTTCCCTTGACAAGTTAGATGTTGCTAACTAAAATGAGATACGGTTAGATACGGCTAACCGTTTTTCAAACGCATGACGTTAGCGGTAACTAACCAAATGATTCGAACAAAGGAGAACGAAATGATGCCGCTTATATTCGCACAGAAGGAAGAACCGTTGATCATTAAGAAACTCGGCGGATCCCCGGAAGTAAAAAAACATCTTGAGGATCTGGGTTTCAATGTCGGCGGGCAGGTCAGCATAGTGAGTTCACTGGGAGAGAATCTGATTGTGAAGGTCAAGGAAAGCAGAGTCGCCGTGAGCGAAGAACTGGCAAGAAAGATCATGGTATAACCCAAAAGGAGGAAAGATCAGTGAGAACGTTAAGGGACGTAAAGATCGGAGAAAAGGCTACGGTCGTAAAACTTCACGGAGAGGGCGCCGTAAAACGCCGGATCATGGATATGGGGATCACGAAGAACACGGAAGTGCTGGTGCGTAAGGTGGCTCCGCTCGGAGATCCGATCGAAGTCAATGTCAGAAACTATGAGTTATCGATACGTAAAGCCGATGCCGAGATGATCGAGGTTAGATAGATTAGAAACCGGAAAGGATGAGAGAAAAATGAGTTTGCGAATTGCACTTGCAGGAAATCCGAACAGCGGAAAGACCACGTTGTTCAATGCACTGACGGGATCCAACCAGTTTGTGGGAAACTGGCCCGGTGTCACGGTCGAAAAGAAAGAGGGAAAACTGAAGAAGCACGATGACGTGATAGTTACCGACCTTCCGGGTATATACTCGCTTTCACCGTATACACTTGAGGAAGTAGTGGCAAGAAATTATCTCATAGATGAGCGTCCGGATGCCATCCTTAACATCATAGACGGAACCAATCTTGAGAGGAACCTCTATCTGACAACACAGCTTACCGAACTGGGTATACCTGTGGTCGTTGCCGTCAATATGATGGATGTTGTCAGGAAGAACGGTGACAAGATCAATATTTCGGAACTGTCGAGACAGCTCGGCTGCAAAGTGGTCGAGATCTCCGCGCTGAAGGGCGAGGGTATATCGGAAGCATCGGAAGAGGCGATAAAAGCAGCCAGAGGGGGCGCGACCGTACCTCAGCATACGTTCTCCGGTCCCGTTGAACATGCAATCGCCCATATTGAAGAGGCGATAGTGCATGATATGCCCGAAGAACAGCAGAGATGGTATGCCATCAAGATATTCGAACGCGATGACAAGGTCCTTGCCAGAATGAATATCAGCGGGGATAAGCTGTCACACATAGAAAATGACATCGTTGCAGCTGAGAAGGAACTTGATGATGATGCTGAATCCATAATCACCAATGAAAGGTATATATATATCGCCGGCGTTATCAAAGCATGTTATGTCAAGAAGAATGCCGGTGCTCTTACGATCTCGGACAAGATCGACAAGATAGTGACCAACAGAATACTCGGCCTCTTCATTTTTATGGCTGTCATGTTCATCGTCTACTGGGTAGCGATGGTTGGAGTCGGAGCACCCGCGACCGATTTTACAAATGATTGTATATTCGGTGACGGTTTCCATCTGTTCGGAATGGATGGCGGTTACGGGGAGATCTCGGAAGAATATGCCGGGGCAGCTGCCATCGTGGACGGATACGATGCGTACGTCGAAGAAAACGGAAGTGCTCCGACGGCCGAGTTTACGTATTCTGTAGAAGATGAGGAAACGCTTGAGGTTTCAGAGGAAACCGCAAGTATTGACGACTACAATGAAGCCCTCATGACAATGGAGAGGATCGGAGATGAACCTGATCCCGCAGATTACGGAACATGGGTACCCGGTATCCCGGCTCTGGTTGAATCGCTGCTTGATAGCATAGGATGTGCCGACTGGCTGAAGGGTCTGATCCTTGACGGTATTGTAGCGGGTGTCGGAGCCGTACTCGGATTCGTACCGCAGATGCTTGTTCTGTTCCTGATGCTCGCATTCCTCGAAGCATGCGGATATATGGCCCGTATAGCATTTGTGCTTGACCGTGTGTTCAGAAGGTTCGGACTGTCGGGCAAATCATTCATTCCGATGCTCATCGGTGTCGGCTGCGGTGTGCCCGGTGTTATGGCAAGCCGTACCATTGAAAATGAGCGCGACCGTCGTATGACCATAATGACAACGACATTTATCCCCTGCGGAGCCAAGGTTCCCTTTATAGCAATGATCGCAGGCGCGATCTTCGGCGGATCCGCCTGGATATCCACATCGGCATATTTTATCGGGATGGCTGCCATAGTTGTTTCGGGTATCATGCTCAAGAAGACAAAAATGTTTGCCGGGGATCCGGCACCATTCGTAATGGAACTTCCCGCTTATCATATGCCCACACTCGGTAATGTCCTCAGATCGATGTGGGAGCGCGGATGGTCATTTATCAAGAAGGCCGGTACGATCATACTGCTGTCAACTATCGTGGTATGGTTTACAAGCTATTTCGGATTTACTTCGGAAGGCTTCAGGATGCTTGCCGAGGATGAACTCGACATGTCGATCCTGGCTAAGATCGGGGGAGCGATAGCGTGGATATTTGCACCTCTCGGATGGGGTAACTGGCAGGCAGCTGTTGCGTCCATTACAGGACTTGTTGCAAAGGAGAACATTGTCGGAACAATGGGTATCCTTTACGGCGGCGGTGAGATGACGGCATGGCAGGCACTTGCTGCGGCATTTACAAGCGTTACAGGCTTTTCATTCCTCGTGTTCAATCTTCTGTGTGCGCCCTGTTTTGCTGCGATCGGTGCCATCAAGCGTGAAATGAACAATCCGAAATGGACATGGTTTGCGATCGGTTACCAGTGCGGATTTGCCTACATCGTAGCGCTTATGATCAATCAGTTCGGAGGTCTGTTTACCGGAAACGTCAACGTAGCCGGACTGATAGTAGCAGCAGCCGCGCTCATATTTATCATATACATGCTTTTCTTCAAAAAATACGAGGAAGCCGACAAACTTACGGTTGCGGATGTTGCATAAGTAAGAGATAATATGTTCAGACCAAAGGAGATTGCAGATGATCATATGGATGACGGAAAACCTGGGAACGATCGTTGTTTCTATCATACTCGTCGTTATTGTGGCATTTGCGATCCGCCGGATCGTTAAAGACCGGAAAGATGGAGTGTCCTCCTGCGGCGGGAACTGTGCACATTGCAAAATGTGCTCATCCTGCCGCGGACCTGATAAAGGTGGGGTGTGATCTTATGGGAACGAACATAATTACAGGAATCCTGATACCTTTTGCAGGCACGTCACTTGGGGCGGCCTGCGTCTTCTTTATGAAGAAGGAACTGAAGATCCCGGTACAAAGAGCCCTGACGGGATTTGCTGCCGGAGTCATGGTTGCCGCATCTATATGGAGCCTTATCATTCCTGCCATTGAACAGTGTGAGGGGATGGGGAGGCTGAGCTTTCTTCCTTCTTTTGCAGGCTTCTGGCTGGGTATACTGTTCCTTCTGATACTCGACAGCCTGATCCCGCACCTGCACATGAATGCCGAAAAGGCAGAGGGCCCCAAGGCATCTCTTAAGAGGACTACAATGATGGTCCTGGCGGTCACCCTTCATAATATACCTGAGGGAATGGCGGTAGGTGTTGTTTATGCCGGACTTGTATCCGGGAATGCCATGATCACATCAGGCGGAGCCCTGGCACTTGCTCTCGGTATCGCGATACAGAACTTTCCGGAGGGAGCGATCATATCGATGCCTCTTTGCGCTGAGGGAAACGGAAAGGGCAGGGCTTTCTTCTATGGCGTGCTCTCAGGTGCGGTTGAGCCTGTCGGGGCAGTTCTTACCATAGTGGCAGCAGGCTTCATTGTACCTGCAATGCCTTATCTGCTGAGCTTTGCGGCAGGGGCCATGATGTATGTGGTTGTCGAGGAACTTATCCCCGAGATGTCGGAAGGGGAGCACTCGAATATAGGAGTTGTGATGTTTGCATTGGGATTTACACTTATGATGGCTCTTGACGTTGCACTTGGCTGATCATGCCGGAACCGGGAAACCGGTTCTTTTTTGTATACGTTCGTGGGTAAGAGGCCCCGCGGCGCAGTGCAAAAAAACTGGAAAACAGATCCGGATGAGTGTATACTATATTGGATATCATTGAGGCAGAGTGGTAAACGGAGGGACATAAGTGTACAAGGATATCATAACCTGCAGTTCATGCAAGCATTTTTTTATAAATCCCGAGGGTGTATCCATGTGTGATAATCCGAGGGGACTCCCGTTTCCTTCGATCACAGACTATTGTTCCGGTGCCGAGGCATCCGATACGGACAGGACAGTTGATAATTCCGAACTCCTTAAGCTTGTCTATGAGCAAAGAAGAGGAAGGTAGGAAAAGTGAAGAGCCGGAAGATCGGAAATGTAATGTCATATGTACTGTTGATATGCGGCGCGCTTCTGGCCGCATTTGCCGTTGCATGTATCCTGCTCCCTAATGATGCTATTGATTACGGCACTGCCGGGATCGCTATAATTATCAGCAAACTCACGGGCCTGAAACTCTCTCCGGTCATATTTGCGGTTTTCCTTCCGTTTATTATTGCGGGATTTGTCATACTCGGCAGGGAATTTGCGATCAAGGCTGCGATAGGATCACTTGTTTATACGATCGGAATAGATATATTTGAGGAATTTTCATTTGCGATAAGCACCGAACATTTTCTGGCTGTCGCGTTCGGCGGGGCAATACTCGGTACGGGACTTGCCATGATACTTAGAAGCGGTGGGTGCATTGACGGTTCCGAGATCTTCGCGAATATTCTGCTTAGAAAGCTGTCGGCCGTAACAGGCAAGGATTTCAGCATGTCATTCATACTGATCACGTTCAATGCGTGCGTATACATCGCTGTTTTCTTTCTTATCAACAGGAATTCCGCTATGCTCAGTCTTCTGGTATATGCAGTTGCCACGATGGTCATCGATCATTTTACGGACCATTTCGAGGCGATAAAGCAGGTAACGATCATCACCAAGGATCCCGGTGAACTTGTCAAATGTATAAAGAGGGAGCTGAACAAGACGGTTACGATAATGGATTCATACGGTGCGATAAGCGGTGAAAACAAGACGCTCATTTGCTATATCAACTACTTTGAACTTTCCAAGATGAAGGACATTATTGCCAGACATGAAGGGACGTTCAGCACTGTCACAACGATAGATGAGATAATAAGATAAACATGGGTAAGAAGAAAAACGAGATCTGGACCGTCGTAGCGTTTATACTTGCGGCGCTCTCCGTATGGGTAGTCGCAAGCCAGACCAAGAACTACTCTTTTTCCAATTTCAAAGAATATCTGACCGGTGCGCATCCTCTATGGATCGTATTGGCTGTGATATGCATGATCTGCTTTGTCGTGTTTGAGGGGTTGGCGATACTGTGCGTTCTCAAGGCATTCGGACATAAAAGAGCGGTACATAAGGGTATCATCTATTCGGCTGCCGATATTTATTTTTCGGCAATAACACCATCGGCTACAGGGGGACAGCCCGCCTGCGCATTTTTCATGATGGCTGACGGAGTCCCTGCAGCAGTCAGTGCCATTACCCTCCTTTTAAACCTTGTGATGTATACCATGTCGCTCATGGCTATCGGTATCATCGCCGTTATCCTGAGACCGTCAATATTTATACATTTTACCACATTCTCAAGAGTACTCATTATAATCGGATACCTTATCCTGATACTTCTCAGTATTTTCATGATAATACTCATCAAAAGAGAGGACTGGGTACATGGGATCGGTTCATTTCTGATCAGGATACTGACCAGGATCAAACTGATCAGGAACGTTGAGAGATTTGAAAAAAAGCTCGATAATATCACAAATGAGTACAGGGACTGTGCCGAGATGATAGTCGGGCACAGGGGAATGCTCGTAAAATGCTTTCTGTTCAATTTCTTTCAGCGCGTCCTTCAGATATGTGTCTCCCCGATGATCTTTATGGCGCGCGGCGGGGATGCATCCGAGGCGGTCGGTGTGTGGGTCACACACGCTTTCTCGGTGATAGGTTCGAGTTCTATCCCTGTTCCCGGAGCGATCGGCGTCATAGACTATCTGCTGATAGACGGGATGAATGATCTGATGGATGAGGCAAGTGCCACGAGCCTTGAGCTTGCGAGCCGTGGTATTTCGTTTTACATATGCGTGCTCGCGTGCCTTCTGATAGTTGCGATCGGTAATTTCTCGCTGAACAGAAGAGGCGATAATTCGGAAAAGTGAGGATAAAAAATGCTTGGATATTATAACTACACCGTGATACTTACATATCTGTCACTTGTATCGGCGGGACTTGGGATAACGATATCCCTGATGGGAGCCGGTCATCCGTTCCTGGGGACATTTTTCCTGCTGTTCTGCGGACTGTGCGATGCGTTTGACGGTGAAGTCGCGAGACGTAAAAAGGACAGGACCGAGGACGAGATCAAATTCGGCGTGCAGATTGATTCGCTGTCGGATCTTGTTGCATTCGGAGTGCTCCCGGCCATAATCGGTGAAGCGATGATATGGCAGAATCCGGAGTTTTCCATGGTGCCGAAGCTTCATACGGGAGATCCGCTTGATATCATCGTTCCGATCCTGGCGATGCTCGTTATGATGCTGTACGTGCTCATGGCTATGATCAGGCTTGCATATTTCAACGTCATGGAAGAAAAGAGGCAGAAGGAGGAGACCGGAAAGAGAAAATCATATACCGGACTTCCCGTAACAAGTGCTGCGCTTATCTTTCCGTTTGTAATGCTCCTGCAGTTCATGACACCGCTTGATATGACAGTGGTATATTACGGAGTCATGGTCCTTGTCGGTTATCTGTTCGTCTCAAAGATTGAGGTAAAGAAACCGGGTGTAAAGGGTGTGATCATACTGTGTGTCATAGGTGCGGTAGAGTTTATCATCATGATGATATTACGATCACTTGCAAAGTAAGACGGGTTAACTAAAAAAATGCTGGATTTTATGTATAATACGATCCCGGGAAGGATGCTTCTGAAGCTCGTGACGCTCCCGGCAATATCGAAGCTGTGCGGCAGATTTCTGGATTCGCGCATGTCAAAGGTCCTGATAGGGCCGTTTGTCCGCGCCAATTCGATCGACCTGTCGCTTTTTTATTCGGATGATTTCGGATGCTTTAATGACTGTTTTGCCAGAAGAATCAGGAAAGGGCAAAGACCTTTTGATATGTCGGCAGAGACTCTGTGTTCGCCGTGTGACGGATTACTCACCGTTTATCCGATAGAAGATCAGAGCGTGATACCGGTCAAACAGTCAAGATATGGCATAGCAAGGCTCCTGCATTCCGCGAAGCTTGCTGCACGTTATGAAGGCGGATATTGTCTGGTGTTCAGGCTGTGCGTGAACCATTATCACCGATATGCCTATTTTGATAACGGTATAAAGGGAGCCAATCATTTTATAAAGGGAAAACTC